>CAUZTE010000234.1:0-3152 GCA_963582565.1 Dehalococcoidia bacterium
TAGTGGTGAGCCATACCGCCGGCAGTGGGGGAGAACAGAGCCACATCTGTGCCGCGATCTTGTTGAAGCTTCAACTGGCCTTTGGTGATGGTCTCAACGATCTCATCGTCAGAGATGGTGAATGTGTCCTTGAAAGGGACGCCTGGCTTGAAATCCGCAATCATCTTGTTCCGCCACTCTCTTAGCTGAGGTGGGGCAGTGGTGTAGTGTCCATGGATATCGATGATCATATCTATCTCCTTGCTGGGTTGCATAGCTATAGCGCGCGTGGGCGCAAGACTTGGGGATGCTACCACGCTCTGCGCTCAAGTGGAAGGGGCGGTAGCTTTACAAACAAGAAGAGGAGCCTGGCCAGAAATCCCGGCGCAGGCTCCTCTTTATACCCAACGGTGGTTCAGAATTTAGGCGACGGTGATGTCGTCCAATACTTCCTTATCGTCAGAGAAGAATACATCCTTGGGGAGCACCGCTCCACCGGATCGGACCTTGTACACGTCCGGGTGGGTTGCGGAATAGGGCTCTATACCCTCTTGCAGGTCACGGGCTGCCTTGGTCAGAGTCTTACGCATCGCAATGATTGCAGTGTCACTGGTGCCCAGATGCTCGTGCGTCCGGTCAATGAGCTTGCCCATGGTCTCCATCATTGCGGAGTCCTGTGCTCGGCCACTGTCCGTGGGGATGCCGGTGTACGTTTCGTTACGCTGAATCTCCCGATCGATCATGTAGTCGTTCGAAAGGTTCTGCTTGGGATACCAGG
Source organism: Dehalococcoidia bacterium (assembly GCA_963582565.1). GTDB lineage: Bacteria > Chloroflexota > Dehalococcoidia > Lucifugimonadales > UBA1127 > UBA1127. Next base: position 758 of record CAUZTE010000234.1, read on the forward strand.
TGCCGGGGATCAAGTCGCGGCACGCGTAAATCTCACGAGACTCATTGTCCGTCGGCGGGCGATCCTTATGCCAGAGCACTAGGATGACCCAGGTGTTCTCGTTGTCCATGGGGGACCAGATGCCTAACCGGGTAGTGCCGTGGGGCTCTCGGGGAATCATGGAGTAGAAAGGGTACAACCAGCGGCTGATGCGCCAGTAGTAGCTATCCTCTTCGGCTTCTCGGCGCGCGCCGATCAGCAGACCATGGTCCTTATCGGCCACAAAGAAACGCGCGGCCTTGTCCTTGTACTGGTACTTGCCGCCAAGGGTGGTTGCGGTGGCTGCCTTCTCCTCTGAGTCCAGCCGACTGTGCAGAATCGCTGCGTGTGTGGTATCGATCTCGCCTTCGATGGCCTGGATGTAGTTGCACTCATAAACCAGCTTGGCGATCTTGCGGTTTTCTGCGGGAACGTCCATCCACTCCATGTGGGGAAGCTCGGCCATCTTGTTTGCAGGTCCCATGAAGGCCCAGACGATATCGCCCTTCTCCACACAGGGATAGGAGGTGATTTTCACCTTGTCCTTGAAGTTGCTCTCTGCGGGCTCTGAGGGCATGTCTACGCAGTCACCGTTCACATCAAACTTCCACCCGTGGTACACGCAGCGCAGGCCACATTCCTCGTTACGACCGAAAAACAAACTGGCACGACGGTGAGGGCAGTTGTTATCTACAAGTCCGACCTTGCCGTCCGTGTCACGGAAGGCGATGAGCTTCTCACCCAGCAGGGTCACTCGAACGGGGTCGCTGTCCGGTGCGGGTAACTCCTCAGACAGCAATGCGGGAATCCAAAACCTGCGCATGAGGACGCCCATGGGTGTCCCCGCGTCTGTGTTACATAGGAAATCATTTTCTGTTGGTGTCAGCATCTACTTCCCTTTCCTTCGATGAGATTTTCTGGAAACAAAAGCGCCCAGGGTTCACGGCGATAAGCCATAAATCCCTGAGCGTTTCCTTAGTTGCTAGCGAAGTCGCTGGCCACGCGTGGTGGTCTCACCAGCATCGGCACCGACCAACCATGCGTCGTCGTCAGGTCCGATGATGATCTCTTCAGATCGAATCTTTTGCGTTTGGACGCTTGGATCCAATCCAGGGAGTGGTTTGCCTTCCTGTAAGTCCCTCACCATGGAGAGGAGCATCTGGCGACATCGGATGATGGCGGCATCACCACCGTAGAGATGCTCCTTGGAGCGGTCATAGATGGCGCCCATGGTCTCAATGAGGGCGTAGTCCTGTTCCGGGATGGGCCAGATGCCGGCAAGAATGGTGTTCTTCTGTGCCCAGCGATCTAGCATGTAGTCGTTATCAACCCGCTTCATGCGCTTCTTGGGGTCGGTAGGATCCATCAACGCACCCTGCTCGATTGTGGACCGGCGCTCGGCAGCAGTAAATGGTTCGTTGATGTTGTAGCGGATACCTACGCGCTGATTTGTCTCGTCGTCAATCGGCACCTGGATCAAAACGCCACTGGTGCCTCGTCGCTGTGAGGCGATGAATGCAGTGTACGGCAGCACCAGGCAATTGGTGCGGATGTACTTGTTCCCTGCGTCCGTGGGGCGCTCTGCAATGAGCCGGAAGCCGTAGTCCGTGTCCTGGACATCCACACGGGCGTAACGATACTTGGCCCTGGTGTACAAAGCGAACTTACCTGACGGGTATCCAGGCTTATCGGTTTCTAAGTCAACGGGCACCTTGTCCTGGTGGTACACGTGCAGCGTCCCCAAGTGAGTGGAGTCAATGTTCCCTTCCATGCTCTGCAGATAGTTGCAGTAGATGGGCACACGGAAAGCAATCACATGGTCAGCTGGCAAGTTGTTGAAGATGTAGTTGGGGGGCGGAGGCTGGTGCTCTTTGGGCCCCATATATGTCCAGATGACGCCTGCGGACTCAATTGTGGGGTATGCGGTAGCGTGCACCTTGTCCATGAAGTTGCTGCCGGGCAGGTCCGATGGCATGTCGACGCAATCGCCGTTCACATCAAACTTCCAGCCGTGGTAGATGCACATGATGCCGCATTCCTGGTTGATGCCGAAGAACAGTGAAGCGCCCCGATGCGGACATTGTTCGGCCAGAAGTCCAACCTTTCCGTTAGTATCACGGAAGGCGATCAGGTCTTCGCCGAGCAGACGCGCGCGAATCGGTGCACAGTCTGGCTCCGGAAGTTCGTCAGAAATAATCAGGGGGTGCCAGTATCGGCGCATTACATCGCCCATAGGCGTCCCGGGCCCGACCCTACAAATAAGTTCGTTTTCTTCTGCTGTCAGCATGCTGTTCCTCCCCTGTGGGTGAATTTTACCTTGGCTACCTAGGTGCGAGAACATACTTTAATGATGTGACTATCGCCCCGTTTGTTAAAC
>CAUZTE010000235.1:0-3143 GCA_963582565.1 Dehalococcoidia bacterium
AGATGGGACTGGTCAGCCAGGCATTCCATGAGTTTGACCTCAGTCGCCTCCCTGGACACATCTCCGTAGGACACACCCGCTACTCCACCACAGGTTCCACCAACCTTGATAACGCACAACCACTGGAAGTTGAAGGCCTCCACGGGCGGATTGCCCTAGCCCACAACGGCAATGTCATCAATGCTCTTCCGCTCCGTGTGGAGATGGAAGGAGGCGGGGCTTGCCGGTTTACGACCTCCACTGACTCTGAAGTCATCGCACAGATGCTAGTGAACGCTCCGGGCAAGGACTGGGGGGAACGGATTGCGTACTGCATGCGGCGATTGCAGGGTGCGTACTCTGTAGCCTTCATCACCAACGATACGCTGGTTGCTATGCGCGATCCCCTTGGCGTCCGGCCACTGTGTGTGGGGATGTACAACGGTGGGTGGGTAGTGGCGTCCGAGTCCTGCGCCCTGGATCACATAGGGGCGAAGCTCTTACGTGAGTTGGAACCGGGCGAGGCCATTCAGATTGATGCTGATGGACTGCGCACGATTCACAACGGCAACGAAGGCAAACGAGCGCTCTGCTCCTTTGAGTTCATCTACTTCTCCCGCCCCGACAGCATCCTCGACGAGCGTTCGGTCCATGCAGCACGACGGGAGATGGGCAGGCAGCTTGCTCTTCAGGCCCCTGTAGACGCAGATATGGTCATGGGTGTCCCGGACTCAGCCACCCCTGCTGCAGTTGGGTATGCAGAGGCCGCAGGAATCCCGTACCAAGAAGGACTCATCAAGAATCGTTACGTAGGCAGGACGTTCATCCAACCCGACCAACGGCTCAGGGATCTGGGCGTCCGCCTGAAGTTCAACCCCCTGCCGGAAGTTCTGGAGGGTAAGCGCGTCATCGTCGTTGACGATAGCATCGTGCGAGGGACGACGACTCCCCACGTTGTCAGTCTGCTTCGTAGTGCCGGAGCCAAAGAGGTTCACCTCCGGGTGTGTGCCCCTCCCATCATTTCTCCCTGTCACTTCGGTGTGGACATGGCGTCCAAGGGAGAGTTGATTGCAGCGCAAAAGACCAGGCCGGAGATTCAGGAGTATGTGGGAGCAGACTCTCTGGAGTATCTCAGCGTTGAGGGGCTCTTCAAGGCGATAGGCAAAGAGAGCGACCAGTGCTGTGCGGCCTGCTTCACGGGACAATACCCCATTGAAGTGCAGCTTGAGCTGAGCAAGATGTCACTAGAACGGTAAATATCAGGATCCGCACCCATACTTCCTGACGGTTCGGACACTTTAGAGAGTGTCCACGCGCAATTGGATTCACCCACTATGAAGGAGCAAACCCGTGCCAGAAGAGGTCTACAAGGTAGCTGGAGTAGACCGTGATGCCGCAGGCAGTGCGAAAGACCGCATCTTCAAACTGGCCCGATCCACCTTCACCCCTGGCGTCCTCGGCGACATCGGTGCGTTCGGGGCGCTCTACCAGGTAGCCGGGTACAAAGACCCCGTCCTGGTCGCTCACACCGACGGCGTGGGAACCAAACTCCGCATAGCCAGCCTGATGGGTCGCTATGACACCGTGGGCGTGGACATCGTCAATCACACCACCAACGATATCCTGACGTGCGGCGCGAAACCCCTCTTCTTCCTTGACTACATGGGCATGGGAACGCTATCCACTGACAAGGTGGAATCGCTGGTATCCGGCATGGCCAAAGCGTGCAAGGTGCTGGAATGCGCCCTCATCGGCGGCGAGACGGCAGAGATGCCGGGTATGTACGTTGGCGAGGACGTTGAGCTTGTTGGGTTTGTTGTCGGAGCGGTCGAGCGGGATGCAGTCATCGACGGTTCAGGTATCGTTGCGGGCGATGTGCTGATTGGACTGCCGTCAAACGGCCTCCACACCAACGGGTACTCACTTGTCCGCAAGCTCTTCGGCATCGACGATGATCCAAGCGTGTTGGGCAAGTACACCGCTGAGCTTGGCGTCACGTTGGGTGATGCGCTCCTGGTTCCCCACATGTCGTACGTGAAGCAGCTTACTCCGGTGTTGGATCGCATTAAAGGAATGGCACACATCACCGGAGGCGGGTTCACCGATAACGTGCCCCGCATGCTTCCAGAGGGTGTGGCCGCTCGACTCGACAGCAGTGCGTGGACGGTTCCCCCACTCTTCCAGATGATCCAGCAACAAGGCAACGTGGGTGAAGAAGAGATGAACCGGGTGTTCAACATGGGCATCGGGATGATCGTTGCCGTGGCTCCAGGCGATGCCGCCAGCGTCTGTGCGGACATCCCTGAGGCGATAGTGGTAGGCGAAGTTGCCCCGGCTGGCGACGGCCCCCGGGTGGTTATCTCCTAGGATCAACTCCCCGCGGCCACCTTCAGGGGTACTCCTGCAAAACCGCCAGAATCTTACGCTCTGCGCCGGTTCTCAACGGACACCGGCATGTGTACCATAAAGCTTCACCACAAGATGTTCCCCTACCAACCATATTCATGGGTAGGGTCCGGGGCACCCCCCTGGGGAAGGCGACTGCTATGAAGGCCCTCATCAGTGTCTATGACAAAACCGGCGTTGTGGGGCTCGCGCGCGCGCTGGATAAGGCAGGCTACGGTCTGGTCAGCACCGGCGGCACCCATGAACTTCTCAGTAAGGAGGGGCTTTCCGTCATGCAGGTGTCTGAACTCACCGGCTCTCCGGAGATGCTGGACGGCAGGGTGAAGACGCTCCATCCCGTGGTCCACGGAGGCGTACTGGCCCGTCGCGACCTGCCGGAGCACATGGCGCAACTGACCGAGCACGGCATGGACACCATCGATGTGGTGGTCGTGAACCTCTATCCCTTTGAAGCAACCGTGTCGCGAGACGGCGTCCCAGACCAGGAGATACTGGAGAACATCGATATCGGCGGGCCGACCATGCTACGGGCAGCGGCCAAGAACCACCCAGCGGTCACAGTGGTTGTTGACCCTGCCGACTACGAGTGGGTGGCCGAGAGCTTCGCCAAGGGCGGCACATCGGCGGATGAGCGTCGCAAACTGGCGGCTACAGCATTCGCCCATGTCTCCTTCTACGACAGCATCGTCGCTGCATGGATGCGTGGCCCGGAAGACCCATTCCCCAAGGAGATGACCGTAGGCGTCAGGCGTGTGGCC
>CAUZTE010000236.1:0-3130 GCA_963582565.1 Dehalococcoidia bacterium
AGGAGAATCTGGGGGAACCGACCGGGTCGTCATCCCCGGAACAACCGACAGACGAGGGCGAAGACGAGTCTTCTGCGGATAGCAGCGAAGGCAACGCTACGCCAGACGATGCTGAAGCTTCAGAAGGCGAGGACGAGGACAAAGAGAAAAACTAGCGGAGAATCAGGCGGCGGGAACTTCTATTGCGGAGCCCGCCGCTATTCGCCGCCCTTAGCTGCGTTCTGTTTTAGTTCTGCCCTGGCAGCTGCCAACCGTGCTACCGGCACCCGGTAGGGAGAGCAGCTAACGTAATCCAGCGGTAGGGTGTTGAAGAACTCAATGCTCTTGGGGTCACCACCGTGCTCACCACAAACGCCCAACAAGATATCGCTGCGCGCCCCACGACCCAGCGCACACGCCATCCGAATGAGTTGGCCGACACCCTCTTCATCCACAACCTGGAACGGGTTCTCTTTCAGAATCCCTGCTTCCTGATAACGCATGAGGAACTTCGTCTCAACGTCGTCGCGGCTAAACCCAAACGTGTTCTGCGTCAGGTCATTGGTGCCAAAGCTGAAGAACTCAGCGGACTTGGCTATCTGGTCGGCGGTCAGAGCAGCTCTAGGCAGTTCAATCATGGTGCCAATGCGGTAAGACTGTGTGCTTCCTGTGGCATCCCGGTAAGTTTCAATGGTGGCGTCTAAAGTATCTCTCAGTGACTGAAATTCATTGGTATGGCTCACCAAGGGAATCATGATTTCCGGGCACACCTGCAACCCTTCCGATGCCACCTGCGTGGCTGCGGTCATGATAGCCCGCACCTGCATGATGTAAATCTCCGGGTAGACCAGGCCAAGGCGACAACCCCGCATCCCAATCATTGGGTTGGTCTCACGCATTTCATTAACGGCAGTCAGCAGGTTCTCACGCTCTTTAAGCTCTTCAGGATCCGTGCCTTTTATGCGAAGCTCAATCACTTCAGCAAGCAACTCTTCATAAGGGGGAAGGAACTCATGCATCGGAGGGTCCAGCAAACGGATGACTACGGGCTTCCCCGCCATTGCGCGAAGGATTCCCTCAAAGTCGTTAATCTGAAGTATTTCCAACTCAGCCAATGAACTCACATAGCGCTTTTGGGCATCTTCGCCCTCTTTGATGGCGATGGTTGCATGAGCGGCAAGCATCATTTCCCGCACCAGAGCGAGGCGCTCCGGCTCAAAGAACATGTGCTCTGTCCGGCAGAGGCCAATGCCCTCTGCGCCAAAGGCAACGGCCATTTCCGCATCCCTGGGGTAATCTGCGTTGGCCCATACGCCCAGGCGTTTCGTTTCATCCGCCCACTCAAGAAGCATTACTAGGTCGGAATCGTCGTTGACCGACGGTGCCAGGGTAGCGATTCCACCGATGAATACTTCGCCAGTCGAGCCATCGATGCTAATCTCATCGCCTGCGTTGATAGTGACGTCGCCGCAACGGAGAATGCCTTCATCCGGCCGAACATCCAGGGTCTCTGCACCTGCAACACAGGGCTTGCCCAACCCGCGAGCCACCACAGCGGCATGGCTGGTTGCGCCGCCTCTTGCAGTAAGCACACCGGCGGAGGCAATAAGGCCGTGGACATCGTCAGGGCTGGTCTCTGGTCGAATAAGGATGACGCTAACACCGAGTTTGCCCTGCTCTGCAGCCTCGTCAGCAGTGAAGACGGCCTTCCCGGTGGCTCCTCCGGGCGATGCGCCCAGGCCCACGGTGATTAAACGATTGGCGTCCTTTGCTGCTTCCTTGGCGCTTTCATCAAGACGTGGCAGCAGGAGTTGATAAATCTGATCAGGTTCAACACGCATCAGAGCTTCTTCTTTGGTGATCAGGCCCTCTTCAAACATGTCTACAGCCATCTTGATAGCGGACTTCGCACTACGCTTGGCTCCTCGAGTCTGTAGTAGATAGAGCTTGCCTTGCTCTACTGTGAACTCAACATCCTGGGCGTCACGATAGTGTTGTTCAAGCTGCATGGCCATCTGATCCAGCTGGGTGTAGACCTCGGGCATCTGCTGCTGGAGTTGGGCTATCTTCTGAGGTGTGGCAATACCCGCCACAACGTCTTCACCCTGGGCGTTTATCAGATACTCGCCGTAGAGTTTCTTCTCTCCGGTGGAGGGGTCTCTGGTGAACAGTACGCCTGTACCGCTTGTGTCATCCATGTTGCCGAAGACCATGGCGACGATGTTGACGGCGGTATACAAGTCATGAGGGATATTGTTGAAGTTACGATAGTCTATGGCCCTGCGCGTGTCCCAACTTTCAAACACTGCACGAATGGCCTGTTCCAACTGGAATTTAGGGGTGTCCGGGAAGTCCTCCCCGGTTTCGCGTTTAACCAGCACTTTGTATTCATTAATAAGGCGTTGCAATGCTTCCGGCGACAGTTCCGAGGCGAGTTTGACGCCAGCCTCGTTCTCAATCGCCTCCCGCACTACGTCGAATTGCCTGGTTTCGATGCCAAGGACGACGTTGCCGAACATCTGGATGAAGCGTCGATAGAGGTCGAGGGCGAACCGTGGGTTCCCTGACCGGCGCGCGATACCGTCAGCCACGCTCTGGTTCAAGCCCAGATTCAAGACGGTATCCATCATGCCGGGCATGGAGACTGGGGAGCCTGAACGAACGGAGACCAGAAGGGGATTGGAAGGGACTCCTAAGAACCGCCCGGTGGTGTGCTCCAGTTCCTGCATAGCTTCCAGGGTCTGGGCCCACATCTCATCAGCCATGGTCTTACCGGATTCATAGTAGGAGCGGCAGGCTTCTGTGGTGATAATGAAACCAGGGGGAACAGGGAGGTCAGCAGCGGTCATATCCGCCAGGCCCGCTCCTTTGCCCCCTAGGAGGTCACGCTGGCTACCGTCTGCCGATTGAAAAGAGTAGACCCACTGGGTTTGTTTGGTTGTATCACGAAGGGTCATAGCAACCACCTTGTCTTACAAATTCTGACTCGGTAGCCCTGCCCTGTTAATCCCAAAACTGCACCCCTTTACTCTTATGTGTCTCCTTTTGAAAAGCGAGACACGCTGGATTGGAGGGATGAATTCGCGGAGGATCTACCTCCGATATTCAATGCGTATTACTACCCACGCCACATGGGCACAAACGGAGTATA
>CAUZTE010000237.1:0-3128 GCA_963582565.1 Dehalococcoidia bacterium
CGTCATCAGGTTTGAAGCAGCACAGGAGACTCCGTATACACGGCTTATCGGTACGGCACAACGGAAGGACGGACAGCAGGTAGAGGTTCAAGTGGACATGGCCATCGCGCCGGGTCCGGCCGACAGCACAAACGGGGTGTATCAGAAGCGAATCCGGGTGAACGGCCTGCCAAAGCCCGCATCCCAAGCCGTAGGAGCGATTGCAGCGGTGCTCTTCTCTGCAGACGATCTCAGTCTCATCAGTGGCTCACCTGCCAACAGGCGTAGGTACATGGACGTGCTCCTGTCTCAGGTAGACAGGGAGTACATCAAAGTATTGCAGCGGTACCAGAAGGTCATGACTCAGCGGAACCAGTTGCTCAAACGTATACGCGAGGGCCAGGCCGGGCAGGACGAGCTCATCTTCTGGAACGATGAACTCAGCCAACACGGCGCAAGCATCACCCAGCGACGTCGCATAGCAATGGCGGCTTTGGCGCCGATGGCGTCGGAAGCATACGCATCCATGGCAGCGGAGGACGGAGCACTGGAGGTCACCTACGAGCCTTCAATAGAGCAACAAGGCACACCTGAAGAGGTTGCTGCCTACATCGCAGAGCGACTTGTCTCCGTACGCACTCGCGAGATACAGATGGCGCAGACTCTGGTTGGTCCACACAGGGACGAGCTACGGATGACCGTAGGCGATGTGAGCGTCAGCCAGTACGGCTCTCGCGGGCAGATACGGACGGTGGCGCTGTCGCTACGGTTGGCCGAGGCAGGCTACCTTACAGAAATCCTTGGCGAGGAGCCAATCCTGCTGCTGGACGATGTACTCTCGGAGCTTGATACAACGCGACAGCTTAAAGTGCTGGAAGCAGCATGCAACGCTGAGCAGGCCTTGGTGACGATGGTGGATGGGGAGCGGCAACCGGACGAATTGCAGGACGCGGTAGCAACCTTCTGGATAGAGGCGGGAACGGTTACCCCTGAAGGGTAGATCGTCCGGATTCACCGCTTGCTTCCTGGGCTGCGTTCTCTCTGGGTTTTGGTGGACTGGCAAAAAGGTAGAGGGTTCCAGAAACGCTCATCGAAATAAGCGTGATTGACCAGGCCATGGAGTACCCACCCCAATGATCGATGATGTAGCCATACATAGGCGCACCAAGGCCTCCCGCCAGAATGGTAATAGGCAGGATAAACCCTCGAATCGATCCCAGGTGTTTTCGACCAAAGTAGCTGGGCCAAACCACATTCATGAAGTTCATGCCAGCCCCGGCTCCCATGCCCCACATGATGCTGTGGATGAAGATAAAGTAGTTCTGGCCATCCACAAAGAACAGCATCGGCAAGATGGAAATCGACATGAAGGCGAGACCCAGGGCACCGATAAACCTGGGCACAGCCCGTTCAATGACCATACCGAACACCAGGGCCATAATGAGGAATGTGAAGGGCTCAACAGCGATACCCACACTCACCATGCCATCTGACAGGCCGTCAGTCTCAAATGACCCAACCCTGTGCAGCAACGTGCCGGAGCCCACGAACTGGTTGATTCCAAAGGCCACCACCAGCATCCACATGACCCGGGTCCGCAATACCGTACGCAGGGGCCAATCCACCTCTTGAGAAGTAGTCGCGTGGCCTGCAACCGATGTGTTACCTGTAGAGGGATCTACAACGTCTCCATCCGGCTTCAGGCCCAGGTCTTCCGGTGTCCTTCGCATGAAGACGGCAAATAATGGCACCATGACCGCCCACAAGCCAAGGCCGAACACCACCCAGGCTCCACGCCAACCGATACTGTGAATCAAGGCTTGGGCTATGAAAATCCCGGCCACTGTCCCCAAAGGCGCGCCGGCAGTTGCAATCGCCATAGCGCGGCCTCTACGAATAACGAACCACTTGGCAACAGGGACTGTGATGAGCAGGCTACCGCCTGGTGCGCCGAACCCCATAAGTCCGGAAAGACCGAACATCAGGTAAAGGGTCCAGATACTGTCCACAAAATAGAGGCCCATGAGGGTGGCTCCCGTATAGACACCGGCAACAGCGCCCAACCATCTGGAGCCATGCTTGTCTATGAGCGGTCCCATGAATGGGCCTGTAAGTCCTGCAACCGCGATGCGAAAGGTCAAAGCCCATGCAATGGCACTACGGCTTACATCAAGATCCTCGCTTAAGGGGCCAACAAAGAAGGCCACAACCACAGCGTTCATCGGAGCAGCAACCACGTTGACTAAGAATGCGGTGGCAACGACTACCCAGCCGTAGAAGAAGTGGGGTGTTTTGGGCCGCACGCTGTTGCCCGAGGTCATGGTTGGGTCACATGAATCCGTGTAGTCATCTCACTGGTGCTGGACACAGGTACATCCTTGTGTCGTGGGATAAATATCGGATCATGCGACGTACTATTCGCGTTCAGGAATGGGCTTGTCCTCGACCTGATCGATGGACGCATCCCGTTTCAACACCGGCGATGACGCTCGCACGTTGTAGGCAGCGCCATTGTGGGCAGCAGCGGGCTCGGTGCCCTCTCTCAGATCGATGGCGGACTTCATCAGTATTCTGCGCGTTTCCATGATGGCAATGTCGTTGGGATCAAGCTGCTCTTTGGTTCGATCGACGATAGCTCCCATGCTCTCTTCCAGCACCAACGCAAGTTCAAACTCGTTGGAGATTGTGGCCAGGGGGTTTGCCCCGCTGGTCTTTCGTTCAATCAGGTAGTCGTTTTCCTTGTTGCGTTTGCGCTTGTATGTGCCTTCATTGAGTTCAGGGTGGTTACCGCCGCCGGCCTTGCGGGTCTCAAGCTCTTCTTCCGTCATAGGCCGATCCGGGTGATAGGTAATGACATAGACCATCGTGTTCTTATCGTCTACGGGAACCCATGCCAGGCAGCCTAGCAATCCATCGCCCTCTGGCTTTGGAGTAGTGTAGAAAGGCATCATCCACTGGTTGACCTGCCAGTTGTTGGTCTCCTTACCCTCGTCGATGGAAGCGGCGACCATAAGGCCATAGTCAGTGGTCTTGATTGACACGGACTGGGATTTCTCCTTTTTCCGCGTCCCTTCAATCCCCTGCACCAGATGGTCGGCAGTCGTCTCAACCGTTGGTGGGTCACCGAAGAGCATGTCGTACAAAAAGGA
>CAUZTE010000238.1:0-3104 GCA_963582565.1 Dehalococcoidia bacterium
CAAAAATCTTGGCTTCCACATCCATTGTGGCAATTCTCTGTTCAAGGTTCTTTTTAACGCGCTCTTCCATCCCGGAGTAGCAGTGAACGATATACCAGTATCCTTCACCTTCACCGGTGCTCAAGCCGTCTTTTGGTCCTTGATCTATTTCGTCTACGTTTTCCTGCGTAGTCACATCGTCCTCCGTTTTCCTGCGGCCCTTAAGACAGGGTGTTCCGGGCCAATAGGCCAAAGAGGAAATCTAGTATGCCGAGTATTAGGCCAACCAGACCGGCAATGGCAATCACCACACCGGTCAGGCGGGTCGACTCTTGCCGAGTTGGCCACTCGGCTTTGCGTAACTCTGCATAAACTTCCCCGAAGAACCCCATACGGAACATTCTGTTCTGCGCAGCGGATCCCATGCTTTGCTGCAAGGAGGTTCTCCGGGCATTCTGACGTGCCATTAGTGTTACCTCACCTCACGGTGTAGCGTATGAACCCTGCACCTGCTGCAGAACTTCCTACGTTCTATCCGTTGTGGGTCATTCCGTTTGTTCTTTTCAGAGTGATAGTTCCGCTCCCTGCACTCTGTGCACTGGAACGTAATATCAGACCTGTCGCCTTTTTTAGCCATGGTGTCCCCTAGTCTTGTACTTTGGTAATCACGCCAGCACCCACGGTGCGTCCGCCTTCACGTATGGCGAATCGTAGGCCCTCTTCCATGGCAATGGGAACGCTCAAGGTGACCTTCATCTTGATGTTGTCACCAGGCATCACCATCTCCACACCTTCCGGCAGGCCGATCTCACCGGTCACGTCCGTGGTCCGGATGTAGAACTGCGGCTTGTAGCCGGGGAAGAACGGCTTGTGGCGCCCGCCCTCGTCCTTGGTCAGCACATAGACCTCTGCGTCTGCTTCCGTGTGGGGCTTCACAGAACCTGGCTTGGCAAGAACCTGGCCGCGCTCGATATCTTCACGGTCAATGCCTCGAAGCAAGCAACCGACTGCGTCGCCGGGCTCAGCCTCGTCAAGCAACTTGTGGAACATCTCAACACCCGTGACAACCGTCTTACGGGTCTCAGTGAATCCCACCATCTCAACTTCGTCCTGAACCTTGATGATTCCGCGCTCAACTCGGCCAGTGACCACAGTGCCGCGACCCTTGATGTTGAACACATCCTCAATAGGCATGAGGAACGGCTGATCCTTGGGGCGGTCAGGCTCTGTGATGTAGGTGTCTACAGCCTCCATCAGTTCAAGGATGCCCTTGGTTGCTTCCTCATCGTCGGCCAGTGCCTTCAGGGCAGAGACGCGAATGATAGGAATGTCGTCGCCAGGGAAGTTGTACTTGGAAAGAAGCTCACGGATCTCCATCTCAACCAGCTCCAGGAGTTCCTCGTCGTCCATTGCATCGCACTTGTTCAGTGCAACAACGATGGACGGCACGTTGACCTGTCGGGCCAAGAGGATGTGCTCCCGGGTCTGAGGCATAGGGCCGTCCGGTGCGCTCACAACTAGGATTGCGCCGTCCATCTGAGCGGCGCCGGTGATCATGTTCTTAATATAGTCAGCGTGACCTGGGCAGTCCACGTGAGCATAGTGACGGTTTGGCGTCTCGTACTCTACGTGGGTGATGTTAATGGTCACACCACGGGCCTTCTCTTCCGGTGCCTTGTCAATCTGATCGAAAGCAACAAACTCGGTCTTGTTACCTTCCTGCTTGCCCAGCACGTAGCTGATAGCCGCGGTCAACGTGGTCTTGCCATGGTCTACGTGACCAATGGTGCCCACATTTAGATGCGGTTTGTCCCTAATGAATTTCTGCTTAGCCATCTCTTGAACTAACCTCCTCAGCGTATATGGAGCCCACAGCCGGAATCGAACCGGCGACCCCGTTCTTACCAAGAACGTGCTCTACCTCTGAGCTATGTGGGCCCGTGTTCGTTTCCCTGTTGATGTTTGGACTGGAGGGAGTAGGATTCGAACCTACGTAGCCCTTTCGAGCGTCAGATTTACAGTCTGGTGCGTTTGGCCGCTCCGCCATCCCTCCAAGCAACTACCAGTGTAGCACCACACATAGTCATCGCCAAGGCCTCTGGAAACACAATCAGCCTTAGACTGAACGCTTGGCTCAGTCTCTGACCGACTTTGCACCAATTCCCTGGCGATTTCGGGTCAGACCTACTTTCCTCATGTACGAGTAGTACAAGTGAATAGTTTGTCGACCCATCTACGTGTTGAAAACTCCGGATTACTCCGAAGTCCTCATACCTGAGTATAGTAAAGCGCACCCCTACCGTCAAGATGAAATCGTTAGTGGTGATACGATATTCGACGCGGCATCCCATGACCGTGACGAACCATAGCCCCACAACCGGGCATCATCTATCCTGGTTGCATCCCCATCCGGCCCATAGCATCCAACGTAATGCACACAGAGGAAGTGGGTTGGGAGGTTAGAGTGATTCTGAAGTTTCCACGAATGACTAAATTAGTGTCGATCGTTGCCACGGTGACCATCGTTGGTGCGGCTTGCGCAGGCGGTGGAGCATCCGGGGGGCCCTCCATCGAGCGACTCCCCGGCAGCGGCCTCTGCACCCCCTGCCACATCGACCCCTTCATCGCCAACACTCACGCCTGATGGCTCCACTTCTTTGCTGCCCTCACTCTCTGGACCCACATCCGAGGCTGTGCCTACGCCGGACCTGATAGTGATTGAAGGAAACGATGATGAGTTGGACAGGGCTCGGTTCTCCATAAGGGGTTGGAGCACAGACTTCAGTAAGCGAACGATTCCTTTAAGTGACATTTTGTCCGGCGGGCCCGGCAAGGACGGCATCCCTGCCATCGATGACCCGCAGTTCGAAAGCATCGCAGACGGAGACCTGTGGTTAGTGGACAGTGAGCCGGTACAGGTAGTGGACATCAATGGAGAAGTGAAGGCCTATCCCCTGGGGATCCTCATTTGGCATGAGATCGTCAACGATACCGTTGGGGGCGTCCCGGTGGTGGTTACCTACTGCCCGCTCTGCAACTCAGCCCTGACCTTTAACCGACGATTGGGTGATCGGCTGCTGGACTTCGGCGTCAGCGGCAATCTCAGGTTCAGCGACATGATCATG
>CAUZTE010000239.1:0-3050 GCA_963582565.1 Dehalococcoidia bacterium
TGGTTGCCCGCATAGAGGCGGTATTACGTCGCACCAACCAGGCCGAGACCCTGCTCCCTGAGCCTACGTATGAGAGCGAAGACCTTCAGATCAACTTTGCCCTCCGTTTTGTCACAGTGGAAGGGAACGAAGTGAAGCTGACGCCAACAGAGTACAGCTTGCTGACAGAGTTGGTCACCCATAAAGGCAAGGTCATGACGCACAAGATGTTGTTGCAACAGGTCTGGGGTGTTGAATACGGCGAAGAAGTGGATTACCTGCGTGTGTTCGTTAATCGGTTGCGCCACAAGCTGAAAGATAATTCAAGCAATCCCCGGTACATTCGTACGGAGACGGGCGTAGGGTAACGTTTCATCGTGGATCAATTGCCGAAACCCAGTTCTAGCACAGACACATCTTCGCCAAGCGCGGCCCTATCGCGTTAGGCTAGGTCAGCAATTGTTGCGCCATCGGCAGTACGACCTTCTTCTGGCGCCCAGCGGGTTACCATGGCGTGAGAACCCAATCGTTCTCGCACCGCCGTCCTCAGTGCGCCCGTGCCCATGCCATGGATGACGCGAATCTTTGAGGCTCCCTCCAGAAGGGCTTTGTCCAGAAACGTCTCAAGTTCCCCCAGCGCCTCTTCCACACGCTTCCCCCTCAGATCCAATTCTGCCGAAGGAATTTGAAGTAATTCGGTGCCGGGCTGGGTGCTACTCATAAATTCTTCCGGTATCTCAACCTTTGGTTTGGGCTTGCGTCGAGCCGGCGATGGGTCTGTAGAAGCTCCTTCGGGGTCTCGATGCATAACATGTTCAAGGGGCACTTGCGCTCGCAAGGAGCCTACCGCCACCTCTACCATGCCTCTGCCATCCGGGTCAGAAATGACCTGTGCTATGCCGGGAAAGCCCTGCACACGCACTGAATCTCCGGCGGCAAGGTTCTGCAACCATGCTGCCCTATCTTCGCGCTTCGGCCTCCATGATCGTGTGCGTAGTTGTTTACGCACGTTCTGCACGGACGCCACCGCCTGCTGAACCTCTGCAACAGCTTCAACGGTAGGGGCCTGGGGTGTGGCATGCAGAACCTTCCCCGCTGCCTGAAGCTTGCCCATCAACTCCTGGGCCTGGGCCTGCAAGTCATGGCGAGCGGCGTCAAGCTGCTCCACATCCAGCGCCCGTAACCGTTCCAGCTCCGCTTCTGCTTCACGTCGAAGTTCCTGGGCTTGAGCCAGAACCGCTTCACCCTCGGCACGCATATCAGCCACCGCCTGGCGCTCCTCCACCACTTCTGCCAGCAACTCGTCCACTCGTTGGTGTTCAGGCGAGAGCATGGACTGGGCACGCGCCACCACTTCCGGGGCCAAACCCGTCCTGGCAGCAATAGTCAGGGCATAACTCCGCCCAGGCAGACCGACCGCCAGCCCGTAGGTAGGCTCAAAGGTGTCAGGGTCCAACTCCACGCTTGCATTGATCATCCCAGTGGTCTCCTGCACGTAGGTTGCAACGCGTCGCAAGTGCGTGGTCGCCACCGTAGTCACTCCCATCTGCAGCAAGCTGTGGAGCACGGCCTCTGCAAGGGCAGCGCCCTCCTCAGGGTCAGTACTGGTCCCAAGCTCGTCCATGAGTACCAACGACTGTGATGTGGCCTCCGATAGGATGGATTTCACACTCTCCATATGGGAAGTGAACGTAGAGAGGGACTGTTCAATACTCTGCTGGTCACCGATGTCCGCGTACACGCGATCAAAGATAGGCAGCACAGTGCCTTCAGACGCAGGAACCTGCAGCCCGGTCTGATGCATCAATGCCAGGAGCCCCAAAGTCTTCAGCGTCACGGTCTTTCCGCCGCCGTTGGGGCCTGTTATCAGTAATACCCTTCTAGGAGTTCCGGAAACTCCGCCATCAGCCTCATCGCTCTTGCTACTTGAACCGAGTTCCAAGGACAGCGGGACAACCTCGCCTCGCAGCAACGGATGCCTTGCCGCCACCAGGCGTATGTCCTGGGTATCAGCCCCCGCAGTAGCTGCAGGAACAGCACCCAACCGCCTGGCGTAGCGGCCTTTCGCCAGGGCAAGGTCAAGTCTAGCAAGCAAGTCGAGGGTCAACTCGACCTCTTCAGCGTAGTCGCCAATACTCGTAGAGAGTTCCCTGAGGATTCGCTCTTCTTCGCGGCCCTCAGCGAGTTTGAGTTCCCGCCACTGGTTCCCCAGGGTCACCGCTGCAAGGGGCTCTACAAAGATGGTCTCGCCGCTGCCTGAGACATCGTGCACCAGACCCGGCAACCTGTTGCGCATCTCCACTTTGACGGGCACCACTAATCGACCATTCCGTTCAGTAATCAGCGGTTCTTGAAGAACATTACGGCCCCGGTCTGAACGGATCATCCGTTGCAGTGTCTCTTCCAACCTGCTGTACGCGATTCGCCCTTGAGACCGATGCTCACGCAGGGCAGGGGAAGCCGCATCCTCTACCTCTCCACTCTTGCTGATTGACCTCGCGATGTTGGTTTCCTGCAGCTCCAAGTCCGGAATCCTACCGGCAACATCCGCCAACGCAGGGCATTCTTTCAACCTCCGCTGAAAGGTGCTTCTAGCCATGCGCCCAGCCCGTAGCGTCTCTGCGATGGCACGCAACTCAAGCCCGGTGAGGATGCCCTCTTTGGCTGCACGTTGCGCCTCAAGTCGGACGTCTGCCGCCTCGCCCATATCCATGACGCCATCGGACTCAATGAAGAGCCTTGCCTCAGCGGTCTCCTGCTGTCGTCGGGCAACATCGTCATGGTTCGACGATGGCGCCAGTGCGAGGGCAGCTTCACGTCCAAGGGCGAATGCCGAATGCCCGCCAAGTTGGGCCAGCACGGACGGGAACTCCAGCAGTTCCAGTGACCGGGCGCTCAACGTCTGCGGCTTACTGCCTGTAGGCGATGCTTCGTCTGCGGGATCAGAACCTATCGTTTCCACCAATACCTCTTGTTTGTTATCGACTTTCATTCTACACGAGCTACGCTAGAGGGATGAGGTTGGGGTCTTTGCAACCTTGGATGGCCCAATATCGTCGTATACCAGGAGT
>CAUZTE010000240.1:0-3049 GCA_963582565.1 Dehalococcoidia bacterium
TGATGTCCCTGATGCCGACGACCTTGTGGTGGCACGGATCCGTGCCGCCGGGGCAATCATCACTGGCAAGACCAACACCCCGGAGTTCGGCCACCGCGGCACTACGGAGAACCTCCTGGGGGAGCCATGTCGCAACCCGTGGGACACCACCCGCACTCCCGGCGGTTCCAGCGGTGGCGCAGCCGTATCGGTGGCCTCCGGCCTTTCATCTATAGCTCAAGGCAGCGACGGTGGGGGCTCCATCCGAATGCCTGCCGGTTTCTGTGGTGTTTACGGGATAAAACCCACCCGGGGCCGGGTGCCCGGGAGTTACAGTGGCCCGGGTGGATGGAACGTATTCGGCCAGGCTGGGCCACTATCTCGCACGGTTCGAGATGCCGCTTTCCTCCTGGACGCTATGGCCGCTCCGAACCCGGAGAACCCCATGTCAATCTTAGAAGAACCACCGGACTTCCAAGCCGCGTTGAACGGGGGCGTGAGAGGTCTCAAGATGGCCCTTGTCCCCAACCTTGGTGGTATGCCCGTGGAGCCTGAGGTGCTGGCTGCAGTTGAGGCCGCAGCCAAACGGTTCTCAGATATGGGTGCCATCATGGAAGAGCCTGACGTAACACTGGACGGCATGTTGCTCAGAGAGTCCTTCCGTACCATCTTCATCAGCGATTACTCGGCCAGCTTGGGTTGGATGCTGGACGGACACGCCGATGAGCTGATGCCCAGCATGCGCACCTTCTTGGAGGACGCTGTTAACTGGACGGTGGCCGATCTATCACGGTCGCTTCGAGAGATGGAGCGATTGAAAGGTCGTATGCGTGAACTGTTCAGCACCTACGATGTCCTGTTGACGCCCACTACCGCCGTAGCTGCGTTTCCGATAGAGGGTTGGCCGGACACGATAAACGGCGTCTCCGTAGACCCACGGTGGGCATTCACGCCATTCTGCTATCTGTTCAACATGACCGGCCAGCCCGCTGCCAGTGTCCCCGCAGGCTTCACAGCTACAGGGCTGCCAATAGGCCTACACGTCGTGGGACGGTTTGGCAACGAAGCTACGGTGCTCCGCGTCTCAGCTGCGTTCGAAGAAGCACAGCCCTGGGCGGCCCATCGACCTCCCGTATCCTAGCCAGTGAAGACGTTGTAAAGACGCTGGGCAAGCCGTCCGTAGTTAACGCTGCCTAGCCAACAGGTCTATACTGCAAAGGTACCAGACAATATCCATCCTTTAACTACGTCTTCAAAGAGGGGTTCATAAACCATTGAGCGAACAGGTTTCAGACGCCCCTTTCACTGAAGAAACGCCCCGCCGGGGACGCCTCACCAATCTCCGCACGTTTTCCGCCTTCAGATACCCCAATTACCGCCTCCTCTGGATAAGCACATTGGTTTCCAGCGGCGGAAACTGGGTGCAGCAGATCACCATTGGTTGGCTTGCATTTCATATCACTGGTGATGCTCTTCTCACAGGAACAGTCGCCGGCATCAGAGGCATCCCCTTCCTGGTAGCAGGGCCTATCAGTGGCGTTCTAACAGACCGCATGGATAGGCAAAAACTGATGCTGATGACCCAGGTCTACCTGGCACTCCTTGGCCTTGTTTTTGCGTCCCTTGTCGCAGGCCTTCTGTACGTCGAAGTGGCGGTGTGGCACTTGTTCGTCTTCACCTTCATGTTCGGTGCAGGCTGGGCTATGAACAACCCTATCCGGCAGGCTATGGTAGCTAACTCGGTACCCAAAGAACATTTAATGGGTGCCCTCGCCATGAACTCTGCCGCCTTTCAGGTCACGCGGATCATAGGGCCAACGGTAGGTGGAATCCTCATCGCAACCGTCGGACCTTCCGTCAACTTCTTTATACAAGCTGGTGCCTTTGTTGGCGTGTTCCTGTTGGTGCTGCCGTTGCGCATCCCTCAAGAGGACTACAGCGCCAGCAAAGGCCAATCG
This sequence comes from Dehalococcoidia bacterium, assembly GCA_963582565.1. Taxonomy (GTDB): domain Bacteria; phylum Chloroflexota; class Dehalococcoidia; order Lucifugimonadales; family UBA1127; genus UBA1127. Next base: position 1,938 of record CAUZTE010000240.1, read on the forward strand.
TTCCTAACCAACTTCAAAGAAGGCGTATCTTACGCAACCAAGACCCCTGTCATCATGGCGCTGATACTCGTAGGCATGATTCCCTCCATGTTCCTCATGTCTTTCATCAATGGGCTTATGCCCGTGTTTGCCGCGGAAGTCCTCCGCAACCCTGACAAGGGTCTGGGCTATCTCCTATCAGCCTATGGAGTAGGGGCGCTCATAGGTACACTATCCCTTGCCTCGCTGGGTAAAGTGGAACATAAGGGCATCATGTTGCTCATAGCTGCTATGGCTTCCGGCCTGACTATGGTGGCCTTCTCCTTTACCTCCACAGTGTGGCTTTCCATGCTGGCTCTGGTGGCCATGGGCTCAACGCAGATGTTCTACATGGCCACCAACAACACGCTCATCCAGACAATTGTGCCGGACACGCTGAGAGGTCGAGTATTGAGCCTGTTCATGCTTGATTTCGCCTTGGTATCCATAGGTGCATTCATGGCGGGCGCCATAGCCAAAGAGTTTGGCATTTCACAGGGATTCTTCTTTGGTGGGGCAATGGCTTTCGTACTCTTTGTGATTGTGGGTCTCACCTTCAAACAACTCAGAGGGAAGTTCTAAGGGAACACCCATACCCGTCCACGTCTGATGCAAAGCCACTAGCAACAGGATTCACAAACCCTTGACGCTCTTACGGCCCCTCCATACAATGGGGCGGGTTTACTCCTCGGGTATATTTCGTAACGAGGTGACTAAACTTTCCATGGATGTACCTGAAGTTGTAGTCAACCGGCTTCCACAATATGTGCGGGCCCTACGGCAGCTCTTGGACGATGGAAGTGAGATCGTAAGCTCCCAGCTTCTGGGTCAAACGCTGCAAATGACTCCTGCCCAAATCCGCAAAGACCTCAGCTACTTTGGCCGCTTCGGCAAACAGGGGCGTGGCTACAACGTCCGCTACCTGGTTACCGAGCTCCAAGACATCCTTCAGCTTGACCATGAATGGAACATCGCCGTTGTCGGCGTAGGTCGATTGGGTCGAGCAATCATCAGCTATCCAGGCTTCTCTCCAGAAGGGTTCAAGGTAGTTGCGGCGTTTGACTCTGATGCACGGCAGGTGGGGCAGAGCATTG
>CAUZTE010000241.1:0-3011 GCA_963582565.1 Dehalococcoidia bacterium
GCCGGGATGTGGCGGTCAAGCTCTTCCAGGGTGCGTACCTTGGCATCAAAGTCGCCGTCTTCACCTGCAGTATCGGCCGGCTTGTAGTGGATGTAGAAGAAATCATGCTCGTCCCAATGCTCTCGCATGGTCTCAATCTCTTCTTCAAAGGTTGTTCCAGTTGGAATCACCTTCATACCGAGAAGGCTGGCCAATCCTCGATACATCGGGTAAGCCGCAATGGCCGCAGGAGTCAGGAGATAGCGGTCATTCATGGAGGGCAGGGTTGGCAGGATGGAGAACCCTCGCAGGGTTAGCATGTTGGCTTTGGGCTGCTCCGCCAGGATTTGTTGGGCCTCTGTGACGAAGGCGTTGACCGCGTCAGCCGTCAGTGCACCTGCACTTGTAATCGGTTTGACGGTCAGTGGCTTTTCACCGACTCGCTGAGGGTCGGTCTCCGTAATCTGATCGCTGAGGCCTATGCCCGAGAGTTTCAGCACGAACCTGTAGTCCTTCACCGGATGGACGGATGCCTTGACGCCGGGGACATCGATCTTGTCGAGCATCTCTACCAGCGGGGCGCTCTCCTCTGAGGAGATGCGACCAGCTCGGCGGTCGATAATGGTTCCGGAGCTGTCGACCGTACAGAAGTTGCCACGAGCCGCCACATCGCCGGGCTCCAGGGCCACGCCGACACCCAACGCCTCAAGCACGCCTCGACCGATGAGGTACTTGACCGGATCGTAGCCGAAGAGGCCAAGGTGTCCTGGCCCGCTCCCCGGTGCGATTCCTGGTAGCACGGGGATGGTGAGGCCGGTGGCACTCATGCCAGCCAGCTTATCCAGGTTGGGGATGTTTGCCGTCTCAAGCTCGGACTTGCGGGTGTCCGGATGGGCCAATCCGCCAAGGCCGTCTGACACCAACATCACAATCTTGGATGGAGTCTTGGTAACGATGTCTGCGAGGGCAGGGAAATCTATCATGGTTAACGTTGTTCTCCTGCTATTTGTCCATCAATGCGGCTACCCCTGGCAGCACTTTGCCTTCAAAGAACTCCAGCGATGCGCCTCCGCCCGTGGATACGTGGGTCATCTTATCAGCCAGCCCCAGTTCGGCCACCGCTTCTGCTGTGGAGCCTCCACCAACAATAGTAACAGCGTCTTCCATGGATGCTAAGGCCTGGCCCAGTGCGCGAGTCCCTTGGGAGAAGGCTGGGAACTCAAAGACACCCATTGGTCCGTTCCACAGGATCGTCTTGCAATCCTCTAACTCGCTGATGAAGGTTGAGCTTGCTTCCGGGCCGATGTCCATGATACGCCAGCCATCGGGGATTTCCATGGCATCGACTACTTGCGTTGGCGAGTCTGCGCTGAATTCGCTGGCCACTACCACGTCTTGTGGGAGCACAAGGTCAACCGTCCAGTGCATGCACCGGGTTATTACCTCTTGCGCGAACTCTACGCGTTCCTCCTCTAGGAGCGAGTCGCCAACGGATGCTCCCATGGCCTTGATGAATGTGGCTGCCATGCCGCCGCCGATGACCAACTTGTCCACTTTACCCAGCAGGTTTTCCAGCACTGCGATCTTGTCACTGACCTTGGCTCCACCCATGACGGCCACAAGTGGCTTGCGGGGGTTAGTCAACACGCCGCCTAGCATCTCCAATTCCCGCTGCATGAGGAATCCGCTCACGGCCGGGAGATAGCTGGCAACGCCTACTGTTGACGCGTGAGCGCGGTGGGCTGTCCCAAAGGCATCGTTGACGTATACATCTGCCAGACTCGCCAATTCTTTGGCAAAGGCGGGGTCGTTCTTCTCTTCGCCGGGATGGAAGCGTACGTTTTCCAGCAGCAACACATCGCCAGGGGAAAGAGCCTCAACGGCAGCCACTGCCACAGGGCCGATGCACTCCCGCACGTAGGCTACCGACGCTCCGAGTACTAGTTCTAATCCCTTGGCGATGGGGGCAAGTCGTGCGCCTTCGTCTACCGCGCCGTTAGGTCGACCGAAGTGGGAGCACAGGATGACTTTCGCCCCTTGCTCTCGTAGGTGCTGGATGGTCGGTAGCGCCGCCCGAATCCGGTTGTCATCGTTGATGGACCCGCCGGTCATAGGAACATTGAAGTCCACACGCACAAGCACGCGCTTCCCGTGGACATCGATGTCATTCAGTGTCTGTTTTGGCATGGTAGTGGGTTAGGTTCCTGTCGTTCCCTGTTGGATGAGGTGCGCGCCGAACGCTACTAGCTCATCGAGAGCTGCCGATGGTACTCCGGCGTCCTCGAGCGATGCTCGGTATGCAGCACTGGCTGACTCCGCCGCCTCAATGCAGTGGGTACGCGCTCCAGCCTCTTCAAGCAGTTCCGCCAACCGTGGCATATCCTGGGGATCCATCACGCGGGTCATGAACAATGTGCCAATCTCTCGCTTCACGGCCACAGGCGCGGTTTCGATTGTGTGGATTATCGGAAGGCTCTTCCGAACAATGGTCAGCGGAGCGTCATCGGGAGTTACATTCCAGAGCTCATTTATGTCACCCTGGAGGTGCTGAGCCAGACCCAGTTTGCGTCCGGCTTGCCTGCAGTGCTCCTGTACCGTTTCATCCGCCCCGGCAATCAATGCACCGAGTTGTGCTGCGCAGCCCATCAGCGCCCCGGCCCGACGTTCGGCCATCTCAAGGTATGTGCTCTGGCTGACTGCTAACTGCCCTTGGATCTGCAGGTCCTGGTGCTGCCCCTCGAACAGATCCAGCGATGCAGCGTCCATTACCTTTGTGGCAGCAAGCACCTGTTCGGTGGAAACGCCGTGGTTGACCATGCTGAACAGCGATAGCCGAGCCAGTACATGGAGTGCATCGCCCGCGTTAATCGCCTGTGCTGGACCCCAGACCCACCACACGCTGGGGCGAGGTCCGTGATCCGGGGTGCCGTCCTGAATATCGTCATGGACACAGGTGAACTGGTAGAGCAACTCCACCGCTACTGCTGCGGGCATGGCGCTCTCTACACTTCCACCCAAAGCCTCGCAGATAC
>CAUZTE010000242.1:0-2998 GCA_963582565.1 Dehalococcoidia bacterium
GGCCCGAGACCTCGTTGCACTGGCCAGGCGATTCAAGCCTGGTGTGGACGCCGGGCTGGCCACCTTCCCCGTGGTGTCAGCGTCAGACGTAGGAAGTTCGGAGCGGTTCTGGCTGTTAGACCTTGCTGGGCCAAAGCTTGGGCAGCTCAATGCCACACTACGATTCGTGACACCCCACGCCGCCTGGTACGTGGGCGAAAGCGACTCCGTTGCGCAAGCAGACCTTGAAGCCGCAGCGGCCATATTTGAAAATGTGGTCTATCCGCAAGTGACGATGGCCGTGCTTGGCTACGTGCCTGAGCCATCGGACATCGGCCCCGGCGCGCGCATTGCTTTGCTCAATACGCGACTCAGCGGCGCTGCCGGGTACTTCGCCTCGGTAGACTTGTACAACGAGGGTGTCTACGAGTACACCAACAACCGCCCCATGCTCTATCTGGAAGCTGCAGCGCTGCGCTCTCGTGGCAACGCGTTTACAAGCCTCGTGGCCCATGAGCTCCAGCACTTGCTGCACTCCTATATCGACCCTACGGAAGGCACATGGGTGAACGAGGGCATCTCAGAAGCTGTGTCCCACCTGGTCGTGCCATCCTTCCGCGCTACACCCCCTGGCGGTCGCTTGGAGCTGCCCTTGACCAGATGGCCTGACCACACCGTCGGCCTGGGGGGCTACTACGCTACCGCCAACCTCTTCTTTCGCTACATGAACAACCGCTATCAGGGCCTGTCCGGGCTCATTGCCCAGCCCGCAGATGGCATCGATGGTATTGAAGCGTTCCTGAGCGATGTCGGTCGAGGCGAGGACTTCGCCACGGTGTTCCAGGATTGGGCCACGGCCAACCTCCTTGGCGATGCCGGTTCCGACGTCTACTCGTACGGCGATGGCGCAGGGGTCCGGAGCGTCGTCCCCCCTCGTTCAATAAGCGATGGCGACACGTTGGAGGGCACAGTAGTTCCGTTCGCCGCCGACTACGTCACGCTGGATCTGCAACCTGGCACGTCGACGCTGCGGTTCGAGGGTCAGGCCACCAACGTCATCCTTCCAACCACTCCTTACAGCGGGAACTCCTGTTGGTGGAGCAACCGCGGCGATTCTACTCACACGCGGCTAAGCCAGGAAATCGACCTCAGCAGTGTCAGCGAGGCTACCCTGCGATTCAACGCCTGGTACAACCTGGAAACGCCCTGGGACTTCCTCTATGTCACCGCATCTCGTGATGGCGGTGCAACGTGGGACATGCTGCCTGGTAATCACACAATCGCGGATAATCCCGTAGGAACCAGCTACGGCCCCGGCCTCACGGGCCAGAGTGATGGACCGAGTAATGGATGGGTGCAGGAAACGATGGATCTGACACCCTACGCGGGTGGTCGAGTGATGCTTGCCTTTGAGCAGGTGTCCGACGATGCCATCAACCTCGACGGCGCTTGTTTGGATGACATCGAGGTGCCTGAAGTCGGCTTCTTCGATGATGCCGAGACGGACGGCCTCTGGGACGCGGAAGGGTTCGTTCGTATCGACAACGTCCTGCCCCAGACCTTTAGTGTGCGGATCATCATTGCCAAAGACAATGGTGTGGTAGATGTGAAATTCATGCAGCTGGATGGCGCCAACAACGGCTCGATCCAACTGGACATCGACGCGGACGACATCCAGCGTGCGACGGTCATCGTGTCGTCGCTGACCCGCTACACGGGCCAATCTGCCGGTTACACCCTTACCCTGGTTGACGGAATCCAATAGCTATTACACTTCTAGCGTTGCTATAATGGGTTATTCGGCGTGTCTCGCTCTCCAGCGGGCCGCACCACTGACCACGAAAGGGGAGCAATGGCACAGAGCACAATCCGATTGACAGAACTTGCCCACTGCGCAGGCTGAGCCGCCAAATTTAGCCCAGAGGATCTGGGCATCATTTTGAGCCAACTGCCCAAGCATACGCACCCAAATCTCCTGGTTGGTGTGGAAACCGGCGACGATGCTGCTATCTATCAACTCACCGATGATGTGGCGATCATCCAGACCGTGGATTTCTTCCCGCCAATCGTGGATGACCCGTACATGTACGGGCAGATCGCTGTAGCAAACTCCCTTAGCGATGTCTACGCCATGGGCGGCAAGCCCATCCTGGCGCTGAACATCGTTGGATTTCCGGTGACGCTTGATAAGCAGATACTGACGGACGTCCTTCGCGGCGGCTACGACAAAGCTGGTGAAGCCAATGTGGTCATCGCTGGTGGCCACACCGTGGATGACCCTGAACCGAAGTATGGCCTGGCCGTCACGGGCGTCATCAAGCCCGGTGATCAGATCACCAATTCCGGCGCAATTCCCGGCGATGTGCTCATCCTGACCAAACCCATCGGCACGGGCATCATCACCACGGCAGGCAAAGCTAAGCTAGCTCCGGAGTCGGTCATCAATGGCGCCGTCAGGGTGATGGCGGAGTTGAACGATAAGGCCGCTGAAGCCATGTTGGAAGTTGGCGTCCACTCCTGCACGGACATAACCGGGTTCGGCCTGATTGGCCACTTGAACGGCATGACCAATGGGAGCAAAGTGGCTGCACGATTGCGCCTGAGCGATGTCCCTGTCTTTGATGGCGTTTGGGACCTGCTTTCGCAGGACACTGCCCCCGGCGGGACCCACCGAAACCTGAAGTCCGCGCTGGCGTTCACGCGTTGGGACGATAGCATCTCCGAGGATGCGAAGCTCCTGATGTGTGACGCTCAGACCTCCGGCGGCCTGCTGCTGTCAGTGGCCCCGGACAAGGTGGGCGCCATGATGAATGCACTGGAAGCCCGAGGCGTCATGGGCAAGAACATCGGTGAGATCATCGAATCCACCGAGCCCTATATTGAGATAGTCGCCTAGATAGACTCCCATTATCCTGAACACCAAGAAGACCCGCTCAATTTGAGCGGGTCTTCTTTTTAACTACTTGTTCTAAGGCCTAAAGCCCGCATTGCCTCCGGCGGAGACTAAAGCCATGTGTCG
>CAUZTE010000243.1:0-2991 GCA_963582565.1 Dehalococcoidia bacterium
TAGGGCATAATCGCGTGCTTAGCTGACCGGGGCGCCTTCGACCACTGGAGGCTCGGTGAGTAGGCGATCCATCGTCTCGTACCAAGAAGCATCAATGGTCAAAAGCGCAGGCTGCCCAACGGCTTTGGCGTAGTAGGCTGAGCGATCTGGTGTTTGGCTGCCGACTTCCAACAACAGTTCCCAGTTTGCGCCTTCAATGCCTTGAGGGGGCAGGTATTCAACGATGACTGTTGACCTGGGTTCAATCAGGCCATAGTTAGCCAGGTCATCTATCCGTTCTTCGAGGATGCCCAGTGACGGAGGCCCATCAAGCAACGGCACAATCTCTGCCCACCTGAGCGGGTCTATCGGTGAGCGTTCTGCGTTGGCAAACCGCCAGTTGTTGGCTCCGTCCTTCACAAAGTCAGACGTCTCAGTGCCATTGGTGACGCCAAGGTAGAGGACGCGGGCAGGGACGAGTTTGTAGAACCACTGCGGGTACGGCGGTTCAAACGCGAGACGCCGCAGGACCTGGCCCCACACAGACTCGATGACGTAGAGGTTACTATCCCCATCCTGGTTTGCGTAATATCCCGTACCATCCGGTGTCAAGTTGCCAAGGTTCATTGTGAGGACCCTATCGCCTCTCAGAGTGAGTTCAAGCACGGTTGAAGGCGTGTCCAGCCCATAGGTGTTGAGGTCACCAAGTTCTTCCGTCAACACACGTCTAGCTCTGGGGCCGCTTAACACCAGTGTCACGCCACCCCAGCGAGCGGTGTCCACCGGTGGTTGCTGTTCGCCTTCGAAATACCATCCTAGGCCTTCCCTGTAAGAGAATGTCTGTTGTCCTGTCTCGGTCCGGATGGAGATAAGCTCCATGTCTTCTTCTTCGACTTTGTAGAACCAAAACGCATCACTCACCTCTCGCGGTTCTTCGCCTTCTTTGATAACGAAGAACCAGAGACCAGCGATGATTGCCAGTATGGCCAACAGTGTTGCGGTTGCACGGGTGTTCATGGATGTCCTGTATCTTTAGTTATTCCTGGGAGTTAGCGTCGCCGCCACCATACTAGTACGCTTGCCAGGCCCACAGCGGCTGGCAGCAAGAACCAGCTGGAGAATCGAATGAAGTCAAACTCCTGGCTGGTCACAACGAGTTCTCGGAAAGCGAAGGGCTTTGGCCTGATAGAAATGAGGCCGAAATCCTCTGTAGCAAAGTTCACAGAATTCAGGAAGAAGTCCAGGTTTGTGGAGTAGGCTGCAAAGCTGTTTGCGGCAAAGTCAGAGTCACCAAACACCACCAGGGTAGTTGGCGACTTCGTTCCCTCAGAACCAGCACAACCAAGGCTTCTTCCACCGGGCACCAATGTCCAATCCACTTCCACATCAACAACACCACACGCATGGACGGTCAGGGCCACAACGTACGGCCCAAGAACGTCTCCTTCCTCCGGGTCAAAGGTGTCTCGGGAAGGGTCTGAAGTCTTCCAACTCAACGTGGTCGTCTTGGCGAGTGGAGTGTACTGAACCCACGGAGGGATCTTCTCCGGCGCAAGTGAGACCTCAATAGGCGTGGATCGTGGCAAGAGCGTCGTATCCAAGTCCCGGGTAATGGGTATCCCCTCAATGTACTGGCCACTCTGGATCAAAGGGCTTCTGGCATCGCCGAACAGCGAACTGCCGGCGTCCACCAGCGTAGTGTCACCAACGGCCAGGCCCCAGGGCTCCAGCAATGCGCGGAAGCTGTTGGGCACCGGCGGGTCAAGCAAGAATATCGCTCGGCCCCCATCTTTGATCCAGGCATCGAGCGCATCGAATTCAACCAAAGCCATGTTACGAGTGGGGCCGGCTATGACAACAACAGCCGCATCTTCCGGCACCGATCCGGTCTGCGCCAGGTTCAGAGGTAAAACGCCATAGCTATCGTTCACAACACCTCGAGCGGCAAAAGCGAAGCCTGAGGCGTCATCCGGATCAGCGTTGATGATGTCCCTCTCACCGTGGCCGGTCAGGAAGTACACCTGCTTCTGTTCAGCCCCGGTGACAATGAGCAACATGCTTGTCAGATCCTGCTCAGACAACGGTGGTACGTTCAGCACCACACCTTGCCCTGTGTCCCGCGCCTGGAAAACGATTGCGGGGAACTGGGTCAGCTGAAACTGTGCGGCTGTTGAGGGGTCACTCTCTGGGTCGATGAACTCATAGGTGAACGCTCGGCCGGATCGACGCTCGAATTCGAACATCAGGTCATCTGCCAACAGCCGATCGGCTGCCGTATTAACCTTGTTGGGGATGAAGAACGCCGTGGCGTGGACATCCTGGTTTAAGTTCTCCAACACCTGGACAGACTGAAGGGCAAGAGAGAACTGCTTGGAAGCAGTAGTGTCCGCACGGCCCACGTTGAAATAGCTGATGAAGTTGATGAATACGACGATGCCCACGAAGGCCACGATCATGACGATAGCGTTTATCGCGAATCGTCCCCGCTGCCCGGAAAGGGCTTCCTTGATGTTCACCGTAGAAAAGACGGCGGCGATTATCAGGATGGCAAGTCCGACACCCATGACGCCAAGACCGAAGTCTCGGATGTCATCGGCCCAAAGCCAAAGTGCTCCGCCGCCCACCAGGGCGACTGAGCCGATTATCGAGAGAAGAAGGGCTGCAGCCGACAATACCGACTTGATTCGAGCCCATGAGCTGGTTTGCTGTGTGTTTTCCTGGGCCATGCTATCTCCACCGCCGTGATTCAATGTTTCGGATAGTTAGGAAGAGGAACGTAGCAATCACGCTGAAGTAGTACACGATGTTATTGGTATCTATGATTCCACGAGAGAAATCCTCAAAATGTCCGCTGAGTGAAAACCCTTCCAGTATCTGAGCGGACAAACCTGTGGTGATATCCGCCGCCTGGTTCGTAAGTACCATCAATAGAAGGAATCCAAAGCTGACTACAGCGGCAACCACCTGGTTACTCGTAAGGGAAGAGGCCAACATTCCTACGGCTAGGGTTGC
>CAUZTE010000244.1:0-2964 GCA_963582565.1 Dehalococcoidia bacterium
CGGGCATGTTGTCGTCAGTCAGGTACTCTTGCTGGTCGTCGCCAAACATCACAAGGATGTCAGGCTTCGCATTGCGGAGGGCTTCCGCAACCTTGGCGATGCCGCGCTGATTCGCCTCATGGCGTTGCTGCTGTACCTTGGGATCAATCTCTTTTGCGATGCGTTTCACATCAGTACGGGCCAACAGTTCCTCATAGCCGGAAACGATGCCGTCAGTACCAATGAGTTCAGGATTTCTCTTGTCGTTGGAGCCTGCTCGTGATTCCCACGCCTCCGGAAGCATACTGAGTTGAGGACTGTGGGACGAACCCAGGCCTATCACTACTTCTGCCATATCTTCCTCCTCATGCTGGACCCCTGACTTTGAAATACCCTTGTGTGTCGTTGTAATTTGCGTAGCTGTATGTTACATGTCCGCCAGGGTCTTTTGACCATCCGCTTCCAGCAACTTCACAAAGTCACCCTCTGAGGAAACGATGTCCAACGCTCGGACATGGAACACCTCAGGGTGGGACGCGGCGTACGGTTCAACGCCCTCCTGCAGGTCACGCGTAGCCTTCAGGATGATCCTCCGCGCTGCTATGATTGCAGTGTCGCTGGTGCCAAGATGCTCCTTTGTTCTATCCGAGATGGAGCCCATGCTGTCGGTCATGGCGAAGTCCTGGTGCCTGCCGAAGGGGATGCCGGTGTAGTTCTGGGTCCGCTGCATCTCCCTATCGATGAGGTAGTCGTTCTCCGGAGCTCGCACGCTCCGATAGGTGTCGATGATCTTGCCATCTTTCAGCGTGTATTTGACATGCTCAAGCTCCATCGAGTCGATGGCACGGGCACGCTCGGCGTCGGTCAGGGGCCGCTCTGCGTTGTAGCTGTACTGGTAGGTGATGATGTGCTCATCGTCCACTGGCACCCAGCCACGACCGCCTCTGGGCCATGCCGGGCCGGGGATGAGGCTGAACATGGGCAGCATCCACTGGGTCACTCGCCAGTAGTAGTTGCCTTCTTCAGGGCCTCGGCGTGAGCCGTAGGTGAGGCCGTAGTCGGTCTCCTTCACCGTCAACTGCGGCGCACCGAACTTGTACGAGAGCACGGAGTTTCGGTCGTTCTTTTGATCTCCTGTACGCATGTCCCTGTGGTAATCAATACTGAGGTCGAAGACGCTGTGGAGGAAGGAGACATGGCTGGAATCGATCTCGCCTTCCGTGGCCTGCATGAAGTTGGAGTGTTGTATGAAGCGCGTAATGACACGATTGGCGTCCGGCACCCGTGCCCACTCGAATTCCGGGAGCTCCGGCTGCAGCTCTGCCGGTCCCATGTACACCCAGATGCAGCTTCCGTATTGCTTGGCGGGGTAGGCTTTGATTTTGACCTTGTCTTTGAAGTTGCTCTCTGCGGGCTCGGAGGGCATGTCTATGCAATCGCCGTTGATATCGAACTTCCACCCGTGGTAGACGCAGCGCAAGCCGCATTCCTCGTTACGACCGAAGAACAAACTTGCTCGACGGTGAGGGCAGTAGTTGTCTATGACACCCACGTTCCCATCCGTGTCTCTGAACGCGACCATATCCTCGCTCAGGATGCGTATCCTTACCGGGTCACAGTCCGGTGCGGGGAGTTCCTCTGCCAGGAGGACAGGCATCCAGAAACGCCTGAACAGGTCACCCATTGGCGTGCCAGGGCCGGTCTGCGTTAGGAGTTCGTTATCTTCTTTAGTGAGCATGTTTTTCTCTCCTGGAAGTTGTTAGTGGCTATGCCTTGGCTTTCGCTTCGTCTGTGAAGACATCCATGAACCTCTGAAAGTCGCCCTCAGGGCTGACGATGTCCATTGAACGGACGCGGTACAGATCCCCCTGGTTTGCGATGGCAGGCTCTGTTCCTTCCTGGAGTTCCTGAGCCATCCTGATGAGCAACCGGCGGGCGGTAATGGTGGCCTGGTCTGCGGTGCCCAAATGCTCCCTGGATCGGTTCACGCTTCTGCCCATACCCTCTTGAAGTCCTCTGTCTTGTTCGTTGATTCCCCAGATGCCTGTGTAGGTTTCGTTTCGCTGTACATCTCTGTCAATCAGGTAGTCGTTGCCTTTGTTTGCGACCCCAAGGTTGTGGTCGATGACGTAGCCATCCTTCAGTTCATGGGTGCCGCGCTTGACCCTTGGTGGGAAGGCTTGGCCGGATTCAATGTTTGCTATCTGCTCCTCAGTGAGGGGAGCCTCCGGGTTGTAGTTGTAGCCAAATACGGACGTGTTCTCGTCGTCGATAGGCACCCAGGCACGCCCACCCCGGGGCCACTGCGCCCCGGCAATCATGCTGTACATGGGCAGGAGCCACTGGGTGACCCGCCAGTAGTAATCGCCTTCCCCGGTGTCCCGACGTGCGCCGTACACAAACCCGTAGTCGGTGCGGCTCAGCGTGAGCTTCGGTGCGCCGTCCACCAGTGCAAGGTTCCGGGTCGCTCCCTGCCGAGTCGGCCTCTTGTCAGGATTATCCCGCATGTAGGGAGTGAGGCCGCCGTGGAGGAAGGAGATGTGGGACGTATCGATCTCGCCTTCCATACCCTGGGCGTAGTTGGTTTCCTGCAACCATCGGGCCAGGTGACGATGGGTCTCCGGCACCCGCGCCCACTCGAATTGGGGGAGTTCAGGCTTCAGGTTTTCCGGACCCATGTAAATCCAGATGAGCCCACCCCATTCCTCTGTGGGGTATGCAGTGATCTTCACCTTGTCCTGGAATCTGTTCTCCGGTGGTTCGTTGGCCATCTCCACGCAGTTGCCGTTCACGTCATACTTCCAACCGTGGTACACGCACCGAAGACCGCACTCCTCATTACGGCCGAAGAACAAGGGGGCAAGCTTATGAGGGCAAAAGGCGTCGATGATGCCCACCCTGCCGTCTGTGTCCCGGAAGGCCACCAGGTCCTCGCTCATGATACGCAGCCTGACAGGTGTACCGTCCGGCGTGAGTTCGTTGGGG
>CAUZTE010000245.1:0-2959 GCA_963582565.1 Dehalococcoidia bacterium
TGACGGTGGGCTGAGGCTGTGCCGTAATGGCACTCACCACCCTCGCCCTTAAGGTTTCAGCTACTTCTACCACGTCTTCTCACATTTCTTCCCTGGGCCACCCTCTGTGAAATTCTGCACCAGATGCATGAATTCTATCACCATCCCGCCTGTCGGGACACCCCAGTGATATGTATTTGTGGTTGTTTTTTCGCCACAGGTCAAAAGCCCGGCTTGCGTAGAGACGACCGGCTAGCGCATCATGCTGGAAACCTTTTCGATACGGAGGGTGCTATGCCCCAACCCAAGGTGTTAATCTTTGCCCCAGCCGATACAGAGAGCCACAAGGAGCTTGAAGACGCCGGGTGCTCTCTTGTCCTGGGAAGCGCTAACTGGAGCGACCCCACCGGTGACACCACAGAACAATTAGCAGAGATGGCATCTGGAGCAGATGCGTTGGCCGGAACCTCCATCAAGGGTGCGTACATCTCAAAGGATGTGTTGCAAGCATCTGAGGGATTACGAATCATCGCAAAGTACACCGTTGGCGTGGATGAGATAGACGTTGACGCCGCCACGGAACTCGGCATCCTGGTGACACATGCGCCGACTGAAGCAAACTGGGGTGGTGTTGCGGAAACCACGGTGACCAAGCTGCTGACTTTGCTAAAGAACACCAGAGAACGTGACCGGCACATGAAGAGTGGCGGAGCATGGCGAGATGTGTCACTGACCGGAACACACATCGGCACACGAGAAGAAGACGGCTACGAGGGCATCGTTATCGGCCTCATTGGCCTGGGGCGAATCGGAGGCAGGGTGTCCAAGCTCATGGCACCGTGGGGTATGCGTATCGTAGCCTACGACCCCTATGTTGATGAAGACCGCTTCCGTGAGTTGGGAGTAGAGCGACTGGGCCTCGACGACCTCCTGAAGCAGTCTGATGTGGTCAGTCTCCACGTCATTCTGACAAAAGAGACACGTCACATGATCGGCGCGCGGGAGTTGGGATTGATGAAGCCAACCGCTATCCTCATCAACACATCACGGGGCCCAGCAGTAGACGAGCCCGCTCTGGTGACAGCACTGCAAACCGAAGCCATTGGTGGCGCGGCATTGGACGTCTTCGAAACCGAACCACTGCCGACAGACAGCCCGCTGCGGGGCTTGGGCGACAACGTACTGTTATCGCCGCATATGTCGTCGCACAACTTCGGCGCGGGGCTGACGCCCGGCATCAAGTGGGGCACGGCTGACATACTCCACGCACTCCGAGGTGAAGACCCGGAACATGTATACAACCCGGAAGCGCTGCCCCAGTGGCGGGAGCGCTTTGCCGGGCGTTCACTCATCTAGGCGCATCCAGCCACCGCCACCAATACAATCTTTCAGGGGCGTGAATTCCTATGACGTTTATTCCAATCAGCGACTACGGACTCATCGGCAACTGCCACGGCGCGGCCCTTGTCGGCAAAAACGGCTCCATCGATTGGTGCTGCATCCCTCGGTTCGATTCGCCCAGCATCTTTGCCGGCATCCTGGACGACGAAAAGGGCGGGTACTTTTCCATTTCACCCCAGGGCGAGTGGTCGTCCAGCCATCGCTACATCAGCGACACCAACGTGTTGGAGACGCGGTTCGAGACAGCAGAGGGTGTTGCTATCGTCACCGACTGCATGCCGTTGTTCGAGAGCGCAACCGACCCTTCGGGGCTGACGGTGCGGCATCAGATTATCCGCATAGTGCGATGCGCCAGTGGCAAGATGATGATGGACGTTGCCTACCAGCCAATGCCGGATTACGGCAGAGCTGACGCATCCCTCACAACAGAAGATGGCTTGATTGTGACCACGTGGGAAGAGAGACGATGGGAGCTATCGAGCCCAACTACCCTGACTGTTTCAGGCCAAACCGCAAACGGCACGTTGGAGCTGGCGGAGTGCGGCGAGGTCGCGTTCGTACTGAGCTACAGTGATAGCGACAATCCCAAGACTCCCGTAGAAGACCCTAGCGAGATGGTGATGAACACGGCCTTCTTTGGCCAGGCCTTTGCCTACGATATCCAGTGCGTGGATGAGTGGCATGACGCTGTCGTCCGTTCCGCGCTGGCGTTGCTGGCGATGACCTACTTCCCAACAGGCGGGATTGTTGCCGCGTCCACCACATCGCTACCTGAGGAGATCGGCGGCATCCGCAACTGGGATTATCGCTACACCTGGCTCAGAGACGCGTCGTTCACCGTGGATGCACTGCTCAGCCTTGGCGAGAACACTGTGGCGCTCTGGTTCTTTGAATGGCTTTGTCGTGTGTGCCAGACCCACTGGGAGCAGTTCCAGATCATGTATCGGGTCGATGCCACCCCTGACATTCCGGAGGAGGAACTTGGCCACCTCAAGGGCTATCGAGAGTCGGGGCCGGTACGCATCGGCAACGGAGCCGCAGGGCAGGCGCAACACGATATCTACGGTGAGGTGCTTTCCAGCGCCTACATCCTGTCGCAGACCGGCCATTCGGTGACAGAAGAGCACTGGAACCTGCTACAGACGTTGGCCAACCATGCCGCAGAGCGATGGACAGAGCCGGACAGCGGCATCTGGGAAGTGCGTGGCGGGCCGTTCCACTTCGTCCACTCCAAGGTCATGTGCTGGGTGGCGCTGGATCGGGCTATCAAGCTGGGCAAGGAGACAGACCACCTGGAAGACATCGCAAAGTGGGAAGCCACGGCGGAGGCCATCAAGGCGCAGGTGCTGGAGCGCGGTTGGAACGAGGAGAAGCAGGCATTCGTGCAGCACTATGACACGGACGCTGTAGACGCTTCGAACTTGCTAATCCCCATCGTGGGGTTCCTGCCCGACGATGATCCAAGGGTCGTGTCGACCGTGGCACGCATCCAACAGGAGTTGCAGAACGGGGCTTTCGTCCACCGCTATCGCACGGCCGAGACCGACGACGGCCTCACCGGCGACGAGGGTGCGTTCAC
>CAUZTE010000246.1:0-2957 GCA_963582565.1 Dehalococcoidia bacterium
TTATGCCCGGTTTGTCATTCTGAGCGAAGCGAAGAATCCGTGAACGCCGGGTCGCTTCAATCCTTTGAACATTCGTGCTTCAAGGCCTGGTTAATCCCCACTAAAACGTGGACAACTCAGTAGGAGACTATGCCGACACTCATCAAGTTCCTAACAGGCGCGGGCCACGGGTCGCGCCGAGTCTGCTTCCAGCTCATCGCCCAGGGGAAAGTGACCGTCAACGGCATTGCCGCCACAGGTACCACGTTGGAAATATTCGAACAAAAAGATGTGGTCATGGTGGAAGGTCGGCGGGTTGATGCCGTTGCAGCCAACGTCTACCTGAAGATCAACAAACCCCTGGGTGTGGTGTCGGCGGTGTCCGATGCCCGAGGTCAGCGCACGGTGTCAGACCTTGTCCCGGAGGAATACGGGCACCTGCGCCTGTTCCCCGTCGGCAGGCTGGACAAGGACTCGACGGGCCTGATCCTCATGACCAATGATGGCGACCTTGCATACCACCTCACACACCCAAAATACGAGTTCGAAAAGGAATATCACTTTCTGGTCGATGCCGAATTGGACGCGGCGCAAATCGATTCGCTGCAAAAGGGTGTGATGATCGAGGGGCAGGTCACGGTGCCATCAACAGTGTCCAAGGTCTACGGCACGAAAGGGCATTGGTATAGCATCACCTTGCGCGAAGGGCGCAAACGGCAGGTACGGCGCATGCTTGTGGCTGTGGGCAACCCATTGCGGTCCCTGCGACGTGTTCGCGTCCATACGCTGCGACTTGGCGAGCTGAGTATGGGCGAGGCCCAAGCACTCACAAAGGAAGAACTAGCCGAATTGCGTACCGATTAGCGGGTAGGCTCTCCCTTTGCCATAATCGCTTCTTCAAGAGAGTCGTCCTTGGTCACGGGGAAGTTGGCAGAGCGGACATGGAATACGTCCGGGGTAAACGGCTCAGGCGGCTCCTGACCTTCCATTAGTGCTCTGGCAGCTCGTAGCTGACGTGCTCGTATCTTGATGACCACCTCGTCGGCAGCCACCAGGTTCTCCCGCTCACGGTCCATGATTGGCCCACGTTGGTCCTCAACGATGGCAACGTCCTGGGCTATCAGTGACTTGATTCCCGTAAACGAGTAGTTCTTCTGGGAAACGCGGTCTATCCGGTAGTCGTTGGCTTTGTTCTCCACCATCTGGAAGGTTCCTGGAACCATTTCTGCAAACCGCACGCCCTCGTACTTGTCTTCCCACAACTCCCTATCAGAAAGCGGCTTCTCCGCGTCCCATCTCAGGCGGTAGAGAATCATGTTCTCGTCGTCCACAGGCACACGGAAGTTGTTCAGCCACGGGCCCTTCGCTTCGCCGCCCTGAGCGAATATCGGCACGGTGGTGAAGGACGGCATAAGCCAGTGTCCTACATTGACCACAACCCTCTCGTCCTTCGCCCGGCGTGTTGAGCCGTGGATGACGCCGTAAGGGGTATCGCGCACCACAGCGCACTGCGCCATGGCGTCGAGGGTTGCCGGGTTTGCCGATGCGATCTTGAGCAGGAACGAGTTGCTGCCACCAAGGGTAGAGTGGAGGAACGCCCCGTGGCTGGGATCCACCTCGCCCTCTGCCTGCTGCATATAGTTGCAGTAGAGGAGCAGCTTCTGCACATAGTAATGACTATCTGGAAGTTCCAGCCATTCAAAGGCTGGCATGGGAGGTAGACGGTCGATTGGGCCCATGTACGCCCAGATGAGCCCGCCTTTGTCGTGGGTCGGGTATGACTTGATGGTGACTTTGTCCTTGTAGGTGCTTCCCTCCGGGGAGTTCGGCAGGTCTACACAGTTGCCATCCACATCGAACTTCCACCCGTGGTAGACGCAGCGCTAGCCACACTCCTCGTTCCGACCGAAGAACATGGGCGCGCCGCGATGGGGGCAGTAGGCATCGTGCAACCCCACCTTGCCATCGGTGTCTTTGAAGGCGACCAGGTCTTCGCCCAGTATCCTGACTCGCGCAGGCGTTCCGTCAGCACCGGGCACCTCTTCAGCAAGCATGACGGGTAGCCAGAAACGCCGGAACAACTCCCCCATGGGCGTCCCAGCGTCTGTCTGCGTCAAAAGTCGGTTCTCTTCGGTCGTCAGCATTTTCAGCTATCCCACACGACTAGATTTTGCGTGGAAGAAGGGCTAAGCCCTGCCTATTTCTTTGACCACCTGGTGACTGGTTTGTCCTGGACCTCGCCGTCAACGTAGATGGCGTCAACACGCTCGTTGAAGAAGCACACCAGGTTGGCAATCTTGCTGGCCTCGTTGGTGGGGTGCCGGTAGTACCACGCCAGGTCCTCGCCATCCTCAAAGCCCTTCACGGAGAAGTAGTTAGACGCGCCCTTATACGGGCATCGAGTGACCTTTTCGCTGGATTCCAATAGGTCCATCCGAACGTCCGTTACGGGGATGTAGTAGCGCACGGGCATGCCTGTCTCAAACAGCAGGGTTGGGTGATTGGATTCTGCCACGGTCTGTCCGCCGACAACCACCTTGATGCTCCTGGTGCTGGGGATGGCGTCCACACGCTTGTACGGGTCGCGGGCGTGGACAAAGATCTCCTCGTCCTCTTCAAACCAGTGCTCCACCTTGTTCCAGTAGAAGGCAACATAGTTCGAGATATCGGGGCAGATGTCAAAAGGTTCTGGGTATGACCACAGCGCGTTCTCTGCCGCAGTTGCATCACCCACTTTGAGCGTCCAGTATTCAGCGTCGCCCTTGTAGGGGCACTGCGTAACTTGTTCTGTGGGCTCCATCAGGTCCATGCGCACGTCTTCTTTGGGGAAGTAGTAGACAGGCACGTGGCTCGTCTCATGCAGCAGCACCGTCCGCTTGCTATCTGCGATATAAACGCCGTTTTGCATGACGCGGAGCCACCTGGCACTCGGCTCAATCGTCACATGATGTTCTGGGTTTCGCCTCTCAATGAGTTCT
>CAUZTE010000247.1:0-2953 GCA_963582565.1 Dehalococcoidia bacterium
CAAGGGCGTTAGGGTTTGCGTTCGGGCCTCGGTTTGGCGCACGAAATCCAAAGTTCATGGTAGTGTCTCCTTGTTGATATTGGCAGCGCCATTATAGGTGGAGCGTGGCAAAAAAGAAGGATGGGCGCAATGCCCATCCTTCCAGTATTCTCAATCAGGTTCTGTTATGCCGTGGCCTTCGCCTTTGCGCGATCCTGGCGTATTTGGGCGTAGTCCTCTCGACGCCATCGATAGGGGAGGTGTACCACCGTTCCCGGTTTGGTGGCCGTCTCCAGAATTCCCAGGGCGTCCTCCAGGATGACGCGACTCTGGTCAGGATTGCTGGGCTCTCCCATCGGTCGACCGAAGGGGAAACGGACCCTGGCTACGCGAGGAGGCTCAAGCACCTCTGCCAGTCCGCTGTTCATCATCACCAGCACTGTGGCGATGCCTTCTGCTTCAAATGCCCTTGCTATCAGTCCACCGGACCGATTACAGATGGGTCAGGTAGCGGTCAGGACTACAGCGTCCACACCATCGGTCTTCAGCAACCGAGCTACTTCTGGCGCTGTTTCCTTCGCAAGGATCTCCGGCTCCTGGATGAAACCCATGAAGGAGTAGTAGGTGTCTGCCAGACTGCCAATGACTCCGTCTTTGACCAACTCCTCAGCCCGGTCAATGGGGAAGACGCAGTTACGGTCTTCCTTGGGTCCTGAGAGGTCGTAGTGGAGGTGGAACACTTCAAGTTTGTCAGCGGGCGTAGTGCGTGGGATAGCCCTGAAAGAGTAATCACCCTTGTTGTCTGGGCCATCGGTGATAAAGGGCTCGTCACCGGACACGTAGAAGCCACCGGTCGTGACCAGAGCCACCTTCGCTTTGCTGATGGGGACGTTTAGGGGTGACCAGGGCGCTGCACCAAGCTCGAATGGCGCTTTTGCACGCGTCGCAGAAAGGGCCATGCCCTTCTCTTCCCAGGTCTCCAGGAAGTCAAAGAGGGCATCCGGGTTCTTAGCCTCTCTGGATTCTACTGCCTTGGCGAAGAGACCTTTGATGAACTCGATCTGCTCCTCTTCGCCCATCATTGCGCCAATGTAGCGGACACGGTTGAACGCTGCTTCCCTGGGTATTGCTAGCAGGTCTTTCAGTAACTCTTCAGACTCCATGACTCCCCCCTTGTCGTTCGCTTTTGGATCCGCACCGATTTTGAGGCTGCGTTAGCATACCGGGTGCTTGTTGGGCGCGTACGCCCATCTTTTTGATGGGGTTCATCCTAGTCGTTGTGCATGAGGGGTGCAACACTGGATACGTGCGGAAAGCCAAAGAGCACTTTTAAATTCACCCTTCGCTCATCCCGTTGGGCGATATTCCTGAATGCCTTTAAGCAGGACTATGTCTATACAAGAAAGCGTGTTGATGGTGGCTTGTGTGTGGAGATGGTGATGCTTTTCAAATCTTGCCCAAAATGTCGCGGAGATCTGTTTCTGGATAGGGACCACTATGGGATCTATCTGCAGTGTTTCCAATGCGGCATGACCTTGGAGCAATCTGCGGAAACCATAGCCAGAAGACTTAACGAGGCAAGGGCTAAACGTAAAGCTGCCTAGACTTAACGGCAATATAGGTGGAATATGGTAGTAGCGCGGGCGCAAAAGGATATGACCATGGATCGAATCAGAGTAATGATTGTGGATGACCATCTGAAGTATCGGATGGCGTTGTTGGTTGCTCTTTCTGAGGAACCCTCGTTGGAGATCGTGGAGGAAGCCTCAGACGGAAACGAGGCCGTTGAAAAGGCGAAGGCTGTGCGCCCTGATGTCATTCTGATGGACTTGCATATGCCTGAGTGCAACGGTGATGACGCCACGAGGCGACCCCAGGCCGAAGTCCCAGGAACCAACGTGGTCATCAACACCATCTCAGACCAAGAGTCTGACCTGGTCAACGCCCTGAAATGTGGTGCCAGGGGCTACCTGCTGAAGAACGAAGATACTGAAATGGTTGTACAGGCCATGCACTATGTGGCTCGCGGGGGAATCATGGTGTCCCCGGCTATGGCCGCAAAGCTGGTCACAGAGATTCAGACTCCCTCCACTCAAGCCGCTGCGACTGAGCCTGCTCCGCCGGAAACTGGCCCGCTGATGAACCATAGTGCGGTGAGCCAAGCTCGGGAGGAAGCACGAGCTGACGCTGCTACCGAAAGACTGGCGAGCATGTCTGTTTATGCCACGGACAATGACAGCGATAAAGACCCCGATCCTAACGTTATTGAAAAGCCTACACCGGTCACCCCTTTAGAGCTGGACACGCGGGTGATGGATGCGGAGCTCATTATTGGAGCGCCTATGGAACCAGCCATGGTACTGAAGCTGCACCAATGGCTGATGGAAGAAGCGGATGGGATTGTAGAGAAGGTGATTCCGTCCATGACGGGAGACACCGTCCTGGCCATACACCTGAACGAAGCGCTTCCCATCTGGCGTTTGATGAGAGACCTCCCCTTTGTTGACGATATGAGTGCCGACCAACAGGCCGATAGCGCTCAGGAAATGACCAAACGAGACCAGTCTCGGCGCAAGTTCCGACTCTCCCTCAAAGCGGCCTAGCCAAATCCTGTATGATGTTTTCATCGGCGATGTACTCGCCATTGGGGTGACGGTATGGGCAAGACAATGGTCTTTTACACTATCGGCAGCACCGGTATCGGGTTGGTGATGGGAGTGATGGGGTTTAGCCTTGGGCCGATTATTGTTGCATCTATGATTGGCGCTCCTGGGCTCCACCTGCTCTGGCTTATCGCTCGGGCAAGGGGTATGGTTCCTTAAACAACGGCCTCCCCCCAATACCTCGTATCTTCTGGACTCGCCTCCCTGGCTTTGCTACCCTACGTGCCTACACTATTAATCTTTGGAGGCACACAATGACACAGGCACAACCAGCTAACTTCCAGCAACTCCTCGACGAACACGCACCAGAG
>CAUZTE010000248.1:0-2946 GCA_963582565.1 Dehalococcoidia bacterium
CGAGGAACAGCGGGACCAACGGGAGACCCAGCAACGCCCCTGACCGGTAGATCTTCCGCCACGGTAGGGACTCAATCACGTCGCCAAGGGCCCGAGCAGTCAGCAGTATTGCGGGCAGGGTGAGATGCACCAGCAGCCACGGCATTTTCTCGGATGCGATGGTGAACAGGATGATGTTCATCCCAGCCCAGAAAATCAAGAATTTGGTGAACAAATCACCGCGCATGGCGTACCAAGCAGCAGCAATCATGCCGACCATGATGGGTAGGAACTCATAGTTCCAGCCGATGACAATGTAGTAGTACCAGGGCTGGCCGCCCCGTGCCACTTCCTGCTGAGCCACCCAGTAGCCCAATCCCTGCCAGGTGCCGGTGACGATGCCGTAGGGGCTGGTGAAGAAATTGGTGAATAGGAGCACCCAGATGGCGGCGAAGAGACCCATCGTAATCAGCCATCTGCGCCAGTTCCACATGAGCCCAAGACTCACAGAGACCGCGATGGCAGCTGCGACAGCCAACACTGCGACAAACCGCCCAGCACCCAGGGGCATGCCGATGCGTCCAGCCGATGCATCATCGTTTGAGAGCACGATGCCCAGTGGTTCCTGAAAGATGGAAATTGCTGCTGCCGCGTGGGGCAGGCTCAGTGTGACAAACATCAGGAGAAGGACGGCGGGAGCACTTATCTGAGATAGCCTCATCCGCCCCAGGAAGACCGATTTGATATCGTCCAACGACAGAAATACCAGGAACATGGACATGGAAAAGACCATGATGTGCACGGTCTCTTTGCTGGCGAACATCAGGGCAAGGAATCCTGCGAGTAAGTAGAGGTAACGAGGTTGTTGCTCCCGTAAATACCGCCACATGACGATGACAATGCCCAGGGCCAGGACGGCCACTATGATGTCGTTGCGCGCAAATCGGCTGAAGTAGAGGATGGTGGGAGAGAAGGCGATGAGGACAGCGGCAACCATAGCGCCGGTGCGTCCCAGCCAGCTTCGCAGGAACCAGGGCATCGCCACAAGGACCGTGCCGAAGATGGCGTACCCGATCCGGGCGATGGTGTCAGTATCGCCAAACAAAAAGAAGAGCAAAGCATTCATGTGGAACTGGAAGGGGCCGTGCATTAACGGGTTGTGAGCGTAGCCTTGGCCGTCGTAGATGTACCAGCTATACGCCGCGTGCAGACTCTCGTCGTGGTGGAAGGAGCGGTCGCCAAGCTCCCAAACGCGCATGAGTAGCGCCAGGGCCAGCAATCCAAGGTAGAAAAGGATTTCCCAACGTACGGGAAGGTAGGCTTCCAGACCTCTTGGCCCTTCTGGCTCAGGCGGTGTTGCGGCGACAACCGGGGCGACGTTGGCCGGTCGACCCATGTTTACGGTCGATGGCCACCTGAATCGCCTGGCAGGGCTGCGGGGTGCAACAGGGTTACGCATCGGTATCCACCACCTCATAGATGGTGAAGTCCTCTTGGGAGAACACCGAATTCAGCATGGGGGTCAAATGGTCCAATGATTGAACCTGATACTTCGTCCGCTCTCTGGAGCCGAACACCACGTACCGGACATCGTATCGATCCAACACGCTCCCAACCAAAGTAGCATCCTCCGACTGATACACCGATGCAACATCCTCTGCACGCCCGTCCATCAACTCGGACGAACCACGCCATTGCAGTTCATGGCCTGTCCAGTTCAGGACAGAGGGCAACCCTGTGAACGAGGCTACGCGGCCATATTCCGTGTAATCGCCACCAACGGCTTCCACAATCGCATCGTTGGCGCTGGCGTTGTGCTTCAACCACTCGATGCCGGCGAACTCGCCGCTCGCACGTTCGTTCAGGAACGCTGCGCCATCCAGCGTGTATACTCCGCCCGCCGTGTTTCCCACCGTTACCGCCATCCCTATAGGTAGATAGAGGGCTCCAAGGGCTCCGAGCCCCAGGACCACTCCCCAACTCACCCCTGCTCTACGGGTCCAAAGCCCCCCACGAGCTGCGGCAAGCGACCAGTAGTATATAGCTACGGGTGTAGCTACAGCAAGAAGGGCCCAGGCCTGGTAGTAGAGCTTGAACATGGTGTTCATCCGCGAGTTGAACACGTCTACCACGTAGAACAGTTCAGACCCCATCAACAGAGCCACACCAACCGCCAGGGTTCCAAAAGTAAATACGGATGGCAGGTCATCCCGGTTCACTGAAGACTGCATCGTTCTCACCAGCAGCATCGCAAGAATGAGCGCGAGGGGCAACGCAACAAAGAGGCGGTCGGGGATTTGCCCCCCATCGCCGCGAACCAGGGTAATAGCAAACCAGAGTAGCACGGGCGCCAAGGCCAACGTCGCAGCAACGTACACCGTTAGCCTGGCACGCAACCACTGCCCCCATCGCATCAGGCTGAGCAGCAGGAACGGAGCCAGGGCTGCGAGGAACACACCCCACACGACTGTGAAGTGGAAGACGCTGGTTCCGGGCGTGGACACGGCATCGATGCCCTTCACCTGTCCGCTAAAGGAGCCGTAATACGGGAGGTACGGTACGACGGCCAGGAACAGTACGATGGCAGGAAGGATCAAAGCCCCCAGGGCGTAGTCGCGACGCCAACCGTCCCGCAGGGCACCGTACGCCTTCAGGGCGATGACACCCACCAGCACGCCAAAGAACACAGGCAAATCCCAGGCGTTGATGAACCCCAAGGCACCTAGGGTCAGGCCGATCATCGTCACAGTGAACCATCGCGCTCGAATCCAGGTGACCGTTAGCGGCGCTTTATCTGCCAGGAGGTTCAAAGAGAACGCCAGGAACAGTAGCACGAAGGGTATTGACATAACGTGCGGATGGAGGTCGCCAAGGTAGGTGCTGAAAAACGGGTACTCCTGGATGGTGAAATCAAGGCTAGCACCAGCTACAACCGTATCGATGACGCGACTCGACCGCCACCACCAC
>CAUZTE010000249.1:0-2931 GCA_963582565.1 Dehalococcoidia bacterium
TCGGGCGCTGCATTTGCTGAATATACGGTTGCGAACACGATAAAGGTTGTATAAGAGATTCAGTGGTGGATATATACGGAAACCTTCCTTGACACCCCCTTTGACGTTCTACTAGTATTACGGTAATAACCGCATACCGGCACACTGCTTTTATCAAGAGTGGCAGAGGGAACGGCCCAATGATGCCCGGCAACCGGCTTCCATGGTGTAGACCAGGAAGCAACGGTGCCAACGCCGTCAAGTCGAGTGTCGACTTGAATCGATGAGAGTACAGATCGGCTAAGAGCTTCTCTTGTCGAGAAGCTTTTTTATTGCCCGAAAGGGAAGGGGTACTGTTTGACGTCCGGTGCTACCACGACCCAGGAAGTCAGGGCTTTGGATTGGACCAACAATCGATTGCGATTGCTGGATCAAACGCTGTTACCCACCAGGGTTGAATACCATGAGCTGGATCGCTGGCCCCAGGTAGTCACTGCAATCACCTCCATGCAGGTCCGTGGGGCTCCTGCGCTTGGGGTAGCCGGGGCATATGCAACTGTTTTAGCTGCCCAAGAATTTAAGTCGCTTCCATTCCCAGACTTCCTGACGAAACTCGCAATAGCGGCATCGTCAATTGCCGAAGCAAGACCGACGGCGGTCAACCTGGAGTGGGCTGTCTCGTGCGTCTTAGAAGCTGCAAAGCCTGCTACTGATGCTGCAGAAGCGGTTGAGCTTCTCCTTGAAGCAGCCAAGACCATCGAACGTGAAGACATCAAGGCGAACCACGCCATTGGCGGACACGGCTCAGCCCTCATACCCGCCGGTGCTACGCTGATGACCCACTGTAATGCCGGTGCGCTGGCTACCGCGGGGTATGGAACGGCTTTAGGCGTTATCAGAACCGCCTGGGCTCAGGGCAAACTGAAGGGTGTCATCGCTACAGAGACGCGTCCCCTCTTACAGGGTGCTCGACTCACCACCTGGGAGCTTACACAAGCTGGCATCCCCACCACCCTCATCGTCGATAGTGCCGCCGCGTCCGTCATGCGAAGCGGCAAGGTGTCAGCCATTGTGGTGGGTGCCGACCGCATCGCGGCCAACGGCGATGTGGCCAACAAGATAGGGACATACAGTCTTGCAGTTCTTGCGAAAGCCCATAACATCCCCTTCTACGTTGCCGCCCCCATGAGCACCGTTGACCTGGAAACGCCAACCGGAGACCAGATAGTGGTTGAAGAGAGAGCGCCGGGAGAGGTTTCATCGCCTCAAGGCGTCAAAGCCGCCCCGGATGAAGTAGGTATATTCAACCCCGCCTTCGATGTGACTCCCGCAGAATACGTCAGTGCCATCATCACGGAGAACGGGGCATTCACTGCGCCCTACAGCGATTCCCTCCAGGTAGGAGCCAAGAGCCGTGGCTAGTGCGCGTATCGGTGTTATTGGCGGTAGCGGGCTCTACGAGATGCCCGGCCTCACCGATTTGGAAGAGGTCACCATCAATACACCCTTTGGCTCGCCAAGCGACTCAATAGTGGTGGGCAAGCTGGAAGGGGTATCTGTGGCGTTCCTGCCCAGACATGGACGAGGGCATCGCCTGAACCCAACCGAAGTACCGGCCAAAGCAAATATCTACGGATTGAAATCCCTGGGCGTGGAACAGGTCATTTCCATCAGTGCCGTTGGGAGCTTGCAGGAGCCTATAAGGCCACTGGACATGGTAGTGCCCGACCAGCTTATCGATCGGACCCGCGGTCGACCGTCCACCTTCTTCGAGAACGGTATCGTTGCTCATGTAAGCTTCGCAGAGCCCTTCTGCCCGGTGATGCGCGCGCTCCTGGTTGAAGGCATCAAGGAAACCGGCACTGCCGTCCATGACGGTGGAACCTACGTGGTGATGGAAGGTCCGCCATTCTCTACCATCGCAGAATCGAAGCTCTATAGGTCTTGGGGCGCAAGCATCATCGGCATGACCGCGCTCCCTGAAGCGAAGCTCGCCCGCGAGGCGGAGATGTGCTACGCGACACTCGCCTGCACTACCGACTATGATGTATGGCACGATGACCACGATTCGGTAACTGTGGATATGGTCATTGCGAATTTGCTGCAAAATGTAGCAGTTGCCCAGGAAGTGTTACGCCGCATCGTTTCCCGCTTACCTGAACACCGTGATTGCGGATGCGCTACGGCTCTGACTAACGCCGTTATAACGTCTCCGGATGCAATGACCCCGTCCGCCAAATACCGTTTAAAACTTCTTTTGGGAGACCGTGTAAACTAATACGGCTGATTGTTTAGGAATCACTGCAAGTAATAGGGAGGCCAACCATGCCAAGGCAGGAACCAGGGGAGCCATTTTCCCGGCTCAGTTCAGAGGAAGCAAAGCAGATGCTCGATAACGATTCGGACACTGTGATTATCGATGTGCGCAACCCTGACGAGTACGAAGGCGGCCACGCGAAGAGCGCAACGCTGATTCCCCACGACCAGATTCTGGCCAGATTTGAAGAGTTACCCAAGGACAAGACCATCCTGTTCATCTGCGCCATGGGACAGCGTAGCGCTGTTGCATGCGAGATGGCCGCAGCCATGGGCATACCATCAGAGAAACTGTTCAACGTTGAAGACGGCACACCCGGCTGGGTTAGAAACAACTACCCGGTCACCTATGGCAAAGAACCCTAAGTCCATCAGAGAACAAAGGAAGAGGAAACATGTTCAAGAAAAGTAGAATCACAGACCTTAAGCACCGGATCACTCGGAAGAAGCAGGCAGTCCGGCGACAGTGGGCACGTCAGCTCATCAAAGGTGACATCACGGTCGATCAGCTTGGAAGGATTGCCGGGGAGGCCAGCAATGGAGTCCTGCGCACCGTCAATCACCTGAGTGAGACCGAGGGTATTACCCTTGCCACCAACCTGTCCCAGGCAGTAGCTGCTGCAATCGCCCCTGCTT
>CAUZTE010000250.1:0-2907 GCA_963582565.1 Dehalococcoidia bacterium
TGGGCCCGAACCCATCCGTAGTACATACTCAAACCCAAGCCCGTACCTTTCCCTACCTCTTTCGTCGTGAAGAACGGATCGAATATCCTGCCCAAATGGTTCTGCTGGATTCCAGGCCCCGTGTCAGCCACGCTGAGGTGGATATTCCCTTCAGAGCTTTGGGCGGATAACGTCAGGACACCGCCGCCGCTACTCTCAACCATCGCCTGCTCTGCGTTCATGATCAGGTTCAGGAACACCTGGGTCAGTTGATGCTCATCGCCAACGGTCAGAGGCATGTGTTCCTCTATTTCGGTTCTCACCTCAATGTTGTTCATGCGCAGGGCATAGTCCCTGAGCGACAGCGCCTGTGTCACCAATGCTGGAACATCTACAGAGCCATATTGGACTAATTGGTGATGCGAGAATGAAAGCAAGTCATCAACAATCTTCGCAGCCCTTTTCGCCTGGGAAACGATCTTGTCCACGTCCTGCGCGGCAGGGTGCGGCAAGTCCTCCATGTTCAGTAGCTGGGCATAGCCGATTATGGCGCTCAGTGGGTTGTTGAGCTCGTGGCACACACCGGCCGCCAGCTCCCCTAGAGCTGCAAGCTGACTTGTCTGCTGCAAGCGCTTCTCTGCGCTCCTACGCTCGGAGACATCATGTAATAGCACGATCCTGCCTACCACCCTCTGCCGGGCATCATGGAAGGGTGAGACCACCACATCGTAGCTACCCGCGTCAGGACCTTCGTCAAAAACGATGTCCGGGTAAGTCGTCGATTCTTCTACCTGAGTTTGAAGCATCGCTGCACCTACCGGCCACACTTCCTGGAGCGGAAGGCCAATACCCTGGAGTCCGGCATGACCGACAATGACCTTCGCCGATTCGTTAGCCGCTACGACGCGTTCCTGGTCGTCCAGAACGATAACGCCGCTGGTGATGTTCTCGAAAATCGCTTTTAATGCCACTGGAGTTATATCTAGCAATCGGGCGCGGTACACCGCCCACCAAAGCACAGCAACACTCACCAGGAAGGCAAAAGGTGTAGGGTCAAGGTTTTCCACTGGGCCCGCTTCAATGAAGAAGATCCAGTTGGCAACCCAGGGCGTGATCGCGGATACCAGCATGGCCACAGATTGCTGCCAGAAGAGGCGGTGCGAGTAGAATATGTCCTCAGCGACGATGAGGATGCCAGCAAGCATCGCCATATAGGAGTACAGGGTATGTATCCAGAACGCATTGCCGTATGTAAGGTTCAGAAGTGATAGATCGCCGGTAACGTCAAACTCAACAGTGGCCCAGATAAGATGATGTGAGCCGTTGGTCCAAACCAAAGCCAGGGTGGCTATAGGCATCACCGCCAGTAATGGGATGGTCCTGGAGTTGATCCAGTTTCCCCGGCCTGTATACTGGATGGCGAACGTCAACCATGCCGTAGGCACCATGACAATCCCAATGTATTGTACTTTGCCCAGTACAACTCGGAATTCGCCGGGATCAGTGAAGAGGGCTAGACCGAACGCCACCTGCCAGATAGCAGCGCCCATGCCAACAGCGTCAACGTAGAAGTGGCTACTCCTGCCAGAAGCAGTAGCATCGGATAGGGACTGTCGTGCCAGTGGATTACCTGATCCATAGTCAATCGCCTTTACAATGCATTCATGCAATGATGACGCGCTGCGTGAGAGTAGTATAAACCTTATCCAACAAGAGGGTTGGAACGCCCAACAGCAACCACTTACCCGACTACGAACGCCTATGGGAGAACACGTTGAAATTCGGATTATCAATGACCGGAATGCTCCAACAACCCCCAGGCACGGACATGGTTGCGAGTCTGGCTGAGGCTGCAGAACTCGTTCGCCTGGCCAATGAGCTTGGTTTCAGCTATGTGTACGCAGGCCAGCACTACCTGAGCCACCCGTACCAGATGCTCCAGCCACTCCCGGTGATGGCGCGATTAGCCGCCGAGGCGCCGGGCATGGATCAGGTATTCACCGCTGTCCTGCCCCTCTACAACCCCGTAGAGCTTGCGGAGCAGGTGTCAACGCTAGATGTCATCACCAATGGCCACGCTGTCCTTGCAGTAGCCCTTGGGTACCGTGAGGAGGAGCACCAGTCCTTCGGTATCAAACGTGAGGACAGGGTATCCCGAATGGTAGAGTCCCTGGAGGTCATGAAGCTTCTCTGGTCTGGAGAGAACGTCTCGTTTGAAGGAAAGCACTTCCAGTTGTCTGACGTCCACATCGGCCTCAACCCTATCCAGCGACCAAGCCCACCCGTCTGGATCGCCGCCAGCGCTGACCGTGCTGTGGAGCGAGCTGGTCGCCTCGGCTACCCCTGGCTCATCAACCATGCCGACTACCCTACCGTGGAGCGACAGGTTGCCATGTACCGCGCATCGCTCAAAGCTGCAGGGCACAGCAACGTTACGACGCTTCCAGCCCTTCGCGAGTTCTTTGTAGCAGACACTAGGGAGGAAGCTTTCCGACTATGCCAGCCATTCCTGGCCGGGAAATATGACACCTACGCCCAATGGGGCCAGGACCAGGCCTTGGACGGCGAGCAGGCCTTCACCAGCGAATTTGAGGAGCTGGCTAAAGACCGGTTCATTGTTGGCAATGTAGAGGAAGTCGTGACAGACTTGAAGCGTTACGAAGCCCTTGGTGTCACCCATATGGGCCTGCGGATGCGCTGGGCAGGCATGGCTGTGGAACCGACGGCAAAGTGTATGCGACTTGTAGCCGAACAGGTGATGCCCCACTTTCAGTAACACAATAAGAGAACGGAGGATATGATGCAGTTTGGAGTGACGATGTTCGCAACCGACTATTCCATACGTCCGGACGAGCTTGCAAAGGCACTGGAAGAGCGCGGATTCGAATCGTACTGGGCGCCGGAGCACACGCACATCCCGGCAGCCAG
>CAUZTE010000251.1:0-2862 GCA_963582565.1 Dehalococcoidia bacterium
CACGACCTGGAACTACGCAACCCGATTTACGCCCAGACGGCTTCTTATGGCCACTTCGGCCGGACAGACGTTGATCTGCCCTGGGAGCGCACAGACCGAGCCAGCCTTCTTCGCAGGGACGCAGGCATTTAAGCACAGCGTTGGGCCACGGCCGCATTTGTGTCGTGGTAAGCAATGAAATACCATGCTCCTCGTTCAGTCTGATTCATCGGACTGGACGGGGAGTTTGTGTTTTACTGTATGCGAGAGGGGTTTGATGGAACCGGAAAAGATAACCTTTGGTACTGATGGCTGGCGCGCTATCATCGCAGAGGACTACACCTTCGATAACGTCCGCGCCTGTGCCCAGGGCGTTGCAGCCTACCACATAGCTGAAGGGTTGCAGGCAGACCCCGTCATTGTGGGGTATGACACCCGCTTCGGTTCCGCCGAATTCGCCGATGCCGTGGTAGAAGTGCTTGCGGGCAACGGGCTCAAAGTCCTCCGGTGTACAGCGCCCGCTCCTACTCCCGCTGTCGGATACAACCTTGTTAACCGTGGAGCTGCAGGGGGCATCATGATCACGGCCAGCCACAATCCGGCCCAGTGGAATGGCTTCAAGTACCGCACAAGCTCGGGCGGCAGCGCCCCGCCGGAAGTACTGACCAAAGTTGAAGATGCTATCCATCAGGTGAAAACCTTGGCTGACGTTCATCGAACCACCCTCGATGAGGGACGAAGTGCCGGTCTCATTACCGATATCGACCCCGCACCCGCCTACCTCGCTCATATAGCCACCCTCGTAGACCTTGATGCGTTGCGCGCTGCGGGGTGCCAGGTGGCCGTAGACCCCATGCACGGCGCAGGTGCAGGCTACTTTGCCGGACTGCTCAGTGGCGGCACCACGAAGGTCCTTGAAGTCAGGGGCACGGTGAACCCGTCCTTCCCCGATATGCACAACCCGGAGCCGATCGAGCATAACCTCGGCCCACTGCGCGATGCCGTCCTGGCGAGCAACGCATTGGTTGGCGTAGCGATGGATGGCGATGCCGACCGAGTTGGCGCGATAGACGCCACGGGGCAGTACCTCACATCGCTACAGGTCTATGCATTGCTCGCCTACTACTTCCTGGAAGTGCGAGGCCTGCGCGGCCCCATCATCAAATCGCTGACACTCAGCAACATGATCTGGCGACTCGGTGAGAAGTACGAGGTCCCTGTTCATGAGACCGGTGTGGGGTTCAAGTACATTGCCTCGGTCATGGTGGAAACGGACGCGCTGATGGGCGGCGAAGAGTCTGGCGGCTTCGCCTTCAAGGGCCATATTCCGGAGCGCGATGGCGTACTCAGCGCCCTCTACCTGCTGGACCTTGTTGCCCGCACCGGGAAGACGCTCTCTGAGAACATGGACGAGATATACGCATTGGTGGGTCCTCACCACTATGGCCGCACTGACGTCGTCTTCGATGCCTCGCTTCGCCCCGATGTGGAAGGCAGGCTCAGTGAGCCGTACCCCACGGAGATTGCTGGCATCTCAGTTGTTGGAGTCGACACGATCGATGGTATTCGGTATCGAATGGAAGGGGGCCAGTGGTCGGTGGTTAGATTCTCCGGTACTGAGCCACTCCTTCGCATCTATGCTGAAGCCCCTTCCCCGGAGCAGGTTCAGGAGTTGTTGGCGGCCACTCGCTTGCTAACTGGTGTATAAAAGCTTGCTATAGGGTTGGGCAGCAGCAGCGGTTTTGGTATGATGGTTTTGGGTTACAAGGGGACGAGGTAACGGGAGGTGGCGGTTGAGCGCCTTGGAATTACCCGTGTTGCTTCTTAATCAGAATTATGAAGCTCTCAACATCTGCAACGTCCGCCGCGCGGTAGGCCTCCTGGGTGGAGGCAAAGCGGAGATGCTGGAGAATGGAAGGGGAGAGATTCATACGTCTCAGGCCGCCTTTGACATCCCAACGGTCATCAGACTCATTTACATGGTGAAACGCCCCATGCAGCAGCATCGCCTGTCACGACAGGAAGTGTTCATCAGAGATGGCTACATTTGCCAGTACTGTGGCAAGAAGACCAAGGACCTCACTATTGACCATGTGATGCCCAGACACAGAGGCGGCCCCCATGTCTGGGAGAACGTTACCAGCGCGTGCGTCCCGTGCAACCATCGGAAAGCGGGCAACACGCCGCTGGAAGCCCGGATGCAGCTGCTCCATGAGCCTAAGGCACCCAGGCCAAACCCGTACATCCTGTTCCATCGGAAATCCATCCTGGACGAGTGGCGGAAGTTCCTTCCCTGGCTGCCCTAGCCCCTTCAGGGGTTTTGCTCCGCACCGCTTGCCCACTTTTCGGCTCAACCAACAGAGGCGAACTGTGCAATCTAATAAATGAGGTCATCAATGATTCGTTCTTGGAACGGCTTTACCCCGGTGATTCATCCCGATGCATTCATAAGCGAGTTTGCCTATGTAGTCGGTAACGTGGAGATAGGTGCTGGCAGCAGCGTATGGCCGGGGACGGTAATCCGTGGCGATGTGGGTAAGATCGTCATCGGGAAGAACACGTGCATCCAGGACAACAGCACCGTGCACTCAGACGGACGTGGCGCTGTCATAGGCGATAACGTGGTCATGGGCCACCGTGTCCTCTGCCATGCCGACAAGGTTGGCGACAGCGTGGTCATCGGCAACGGTGCAGTGTTGAATGGCGGCACGACGGAGGTTGGCGATTTCAGCCTCATAGCGTCCGGAGCTGTCCTGCGGGAGAACGCCAAGGTGCCGCCGCATACGTTCATGGTGGGCGTGCCCGCCGAAATCAAAGGCGTCGTGAGTGAAGAGCAGATGGCTCGATTCAAGCTCAACGCGGAGCACTACGTGGAACTTGCCC
>CAUZTE010000252.1:0-2857 GCA_963582565.1 Dehalococcoidia bacterium
GCTTTGAGCAAGGCCATTGATCGCGACGCGATCAATGCCGCCTACTTCAATGGCACCGGTATTGAAAACCACAACCCTCACTTCTTGAATGACCGGTCATACTGGAACCCAGAATGGGACACCCAGTTCCAGGCAGAATATGGCTACGACCCAGCCGCAGCAAAGGCTCTGTTGAGTGAGGCAGGTTACGGACCATCTAACCCATTGGAAATTAGCTTGGAAGCGATGGTTGGTGGATTCCCTGAAGAGCAGGATTTGATGGAGACTGCGGCAGGGTACTTTGCAGCAATCGGCGTTAAACCCGAGCTTGACCAGCGCGACTCTGCAGCAATTAGGCCAACTGATAGGTCTTTTGGCTGGGTCAACCGGCTAGAGTATATGTCCAGCAACATTGTGGACCTTCAAGCATTCCGTGTTCACCACTGGTCCGGCTCGGCGCCGCGGGGCGGCTTTGAGCTCAAGGAACTGGACACCGCTATCGACTATCACCGAGAGATAGTTGATTCCGAAGAGGTTTTCAAGCGCTTACGGCAGACGGGAGACACGGTATTCGACCTCCACATTGCAATCCCGCTGCACTGGATAGCTCAGGAGTTGATTTACAACCCTGATGTTATCGCGTCCTACGAGTTCTCAGGAGTACCTCTTGGACCGATTGCCAACTTTGAACAGATATTGGCCGTCAAGAAGTAGTTCCAACCACACTGTTCAGTAGTAACTGAAAACTGGGTGACACGGAATTCCGTGTCACCCAGTTTCTTTTTGTCTGCCTAGAAGTTGTGGTGTCCCAAGGATGACGAGATGGTGTGCAAGGTGTGTGCTGCTATCCACGCCAAAGAAGATGCTATTCCCTGAGACGGCGATACCGACCTGGTCCTGCACTTCACCCAGAGTGATACTGCCCTGACCTGTGAATCCACAGAGGGGATTCTGGTGGGAGAGACCTTCCATGTACAATCCATTGAGGGGAGCAACGCCGTGCGGATAGTATACCGTGGAGGGGAGTCCTCCTAGGTCAACCCAATCAGGCTGAGAAGAAGGACAGGACTATTTAGTCCTGCCCTTCTTAGCGCTAATCAGCTTTGCGTCCCTCCCAAGCTGAAATTGAACGGCGCTATTGTAATACATGGGCCTGTAGGTGGTTAGCAAGGCAATCTGTTGACGCAGATAGAGGATGGCTGATACGCTTCGCCCGCAGCGTGAGTAGCGCGATCATTGACATAAGGAACGTTCAACATGGCAGACCACACGTATGACATTGCAGTCGTTGGCGGCGGCATATTGGGCGTCGCAACGGCTATGGAACTCACGCATCGCTTCCCCAAGCTCACGGTGGGCGTGGTGGAAAAGGAGAAGGCGCTAGCAGCCCACCAGACGGGCCACAACAGCGGCGTCATCCACACCGGCATCTACTACAAGCCCGGCTCGCTGAAAGCCCAGAACTGCGTGACGGGTGTAGCCTCCCTGCTGGCGTTTTGTGATGAGAACAACATCAAGTACGACTTGTGCGGCAAGGTCATCGTGGCTACTCGTGAGGACGAGTTGGGCCGACTCGACGACCTGTACGAGCGAGGGAAGGCGAACGGCGTTGCAGGCCTGGAGATGATTGGGCCTGAGCGGTTGAAAGAAATCGAGCCCCATGCGGCGGGTATCAAGGCGCTATGGTCACCCAACACGGGCATCATCGACTACACTGAGGTGACGGAAGCCTATGGGCGCAAGTTCGAGAAGAACGGCGGCGAGATACTGACGGACCACAAGGTGAACGATATCAAGAAGGGCAGCAACGGCCGAGTCACACTGATTACCAGCCAGGGCGATGTCAGCGCCAAGTATATGGTCAATTGTGCTGGCCTGTACGCCCACTCCATAGCCCACAAGATGGGTGTGCCTTACGACCTCCGTATTATCCCCTTCCGTGGCGAGTACTTCACCCTGTCGCCGGAAGGCCAGACGATGATAAAGGGCCTCATCTACCCTGTGCCGGATCCGCGCTTCCCGTTCCTGGGCGTCCACTTCACTCGAGGCATCCACGGCGATGTTGAAGCGGGGCCGAACGCGGTGCTGGCGTTAGCTCAAGAGGGGTATAGCAAGTTCAAGATCAACGTGAAGGAAACCCTGGCCACCCTTGGCTTCAAGGGCTTCTGGATCATGGCGGCCAAGCACTGGAAGACGGCGTATCAGGAGTACTATCGCTCCTTCAGCAAAGGCACCTTCACCAAGTCGCTGCAACGACTGGTACCTGAGATCGAGAAGCGCCACCTCACGGGCGGCGGCGCGGGCGTCCGGGCCCAAGCTGTGGAGCGTAACGGCTTCCTCGTCGATGACTTCCGCATCAGCCAGACGGAGAACGCCATCCACGTGCGCAACGCACCATCGCCGGGAGCTACCGCATCGCTGTCAATCAGCAAAGGCATCGTCGATATGGCGGAAGAAGCTTTTACTCTCTAAGCGTAGCATTAGTACCCAAACGGCCCTTGCCCCTAGCTATGGACGTGTACCGTTTTGCCTGGCCTGATTGGCTTCAGGGGAGGAGCCTGTCAGGAGAAACGATACCTTCGCAAGTATCTGTTGGGCTGCAACTACTTCCAGGCCATCGAAGGCGACTACGATCCCAGCCACGGGTTGTTCATGTACAGCACGCTGGACAACAATGCCAGGGACCTTGACGCCTACCGTGTGGACACACTCAAGATGACCATATCCAACGATTTCTCGGTAGGAGAGGCTGTGGAGTTGGCGGAGAAGAACATGGTCGGACCAATGTTCGCCGTTGCTCAGTAGTTTCCGGGAATTTGGACAAAGGACCCGGCTAAGACGGTCGGGGGCTTTGTGTTTATTGACACGTCGAGAGCTG
>CAUZTE010000253.1:0-2855 GCA_963582565.1 Dehalococcoidia bacterium
CCCTCATCGATACGCCTCAGCAGGTCGTCTTGTGATTCCAAGGTGGCGTCTTTGGTGCTCACCAAACCCAGCACCACCACCTTGTCCTTCGGTACGAACCGTAAAGGCTCAAAGTTACCTGAGCGGTCTGTATCGTATTCCAGCAGGAAACGGTCCACGTTCAATTGGTTGAATGCCTTTTCGGCGAGGGGTTCATAGCCGCCTTCCGCGTACCACTTGCTCTGGTTGTTACCACGGCAAAGGTGAATGGCCGCCACGGCTCCCGCACGACGCGCGCCTTCAAGGATTGCGTTGTCAGCAGCGATGAACTGGTCTAGCGCGTCTTCTGGGTCCTGGCCGTTGTCCTGCAAGACCTGTCGCCACTTTGGGTCGACGAAGTAGCTGTAGCGTGGTGCATCCACCTGGATGTACTCCACACCTTCGCCTATCAGCGCCTCCACCTCGCCCTTCAAAATCGTAGTAATCTCATTCAAAAGATCTGTTCTCGTGGCGTAGAAAGGGTCTGTGACACCAGGTTGGAACACCAGCGCAGGGAACTGGTTGGGGCTGGGCACGGTCATCTTCACAGGCCCTGACGCGTTGGCCTTCAGGAACGATGTCTGTGCACCCGTCAACCTGCGCGTCTGCTTCAGCTTTGCGCCGACTACGTTGTCAGTTCCCTGAGCTTCAGGGTCACCTCCTGGGCCCTTCCAAATACGAAAAACAGGCCTATCCGTAGGAACAAAGCCGTCTACTGAGTCCATGAAATCGTTCTGGAAGCCGCTGCGACGGAACTCGCCATCAGAAAAGATGTTGAAGCCGATGGTCTTTTGGCGCTCCAGCACTTCAAGAATCGCCTTGTCTTCAATCTCCTTTAGCTGCTGAGCACCCATACTCCCTGACTGGACTGCCGCTCTGGCTTCTTTTACGACTGCAGGTCTCAGGAAGCTCCCCAGGTGGTCTGCTCTATATTCAAACGCCATGGTTCCCATACCTCCATCGGTGCTGTGAATCAACGGGTGCATCGTACCGAAATGTCTCACGTAATGATAGACCTGTTAGATAGGCAGTCAGCCTCCCGACGAAACCGCTCTTAAGTTCCTCAGAAGCTGCCGGATTACGCACTATCACTTTAATCCTTGACCGATTATGTTTTATCGTAATATTATTCGCAGCATCACCAATAAACAGATACTTGTATTGCAGTAGCGAATGGGAATAGAGGATGTGGAATGGATCTTCGTGAACTTCGCAGCTTCTGTGCGGTGGCTCAATACGGAAGCATCACCAAAGCAGCCGAGCAGCTCCTGCTTCGGCAACCTGCAGTGACCCTGCATATTCAAGAACTTGAGCGTGAAACCGGGGTCACTCTTCTGGATAGAAGCAAAAGGCCGGTGCAACTGACCGCCGCAGGGACTCACCTAGCGGAGCTAGCAAAGCCGCTCCTCAAGCAGGTCGATTCGTTGCCGACAGAGACTGCCGAGTTCGCCCAGCAAGGCAAGCTTACCGTGGCTGCCACGCCGGAGATGTCCAGGAACATGCTTGTAGATGGCATTGTCTCGTACCGCGAGGCATACCCTGACACTCGCCTTTTTGTTCGGGGAGGCCCTCTCCCTGAAGTCCTGCGCATGGTGAGAGACAGGGAAGCAGACCTGGCATTCGTACCCATCAATGAGCGGTTCGGGGATTTCAATGTGGAAACGCTCTTCACCAATGAGCGTGTCCTCCTGGCATCCCATGGCCACCCGATCTTTGATAAGCCCATTGAGACACTGGAGCAGATTGCCGCGTGGCCCCTCATCGTCGGACGCGGAACCAGAGACAACCCCTCGTACATTGAAGGGAAATTCAACCAGAGCGGGCTGGATTACAACGTCATCATGCGTTTGGACAGCTTCGATGCGATCAAGCGGTACGTAGCGAAGGGGATGGGAATAAGCATCATGCCGCGAGTCGTCCTGGAACCTGATGATGAGGAGAATTTCTCCATCGTTGGTCTTGCACACCTTTTAGACATCCAACGCGTGGGTATCATCACCGTCCGCGATACCAGCCTTTCTGGGCCTGCTCAACGGTTTGTCGAGATATTGAAGAAGACTATCCCTCCCCACATCTCACCTCAATGGCCGTAATTCTCTCTGTCCCGTTGCGATAATCTGTGGCATTCTGTTGCATCTTTTTCGAGGCGTAGACTCCAAAGAATGAGGTATGAACAATGGCAACACCGAATATCGACCCGAAACGTACCGCCCTGATTCTCTGCGACTTCCAAAACGGGCTTGTCATGAGCAAGCGGCCGATTGAGCCGTGGGGCGCGCAGACCCTCATCGCCAACGCCAAGAAGGTGCTTGACCACGCACGTAAGGTGGGCATGGCTATCATCTATGTCCGTGTAGGCTACCGGGAGGACTTGAAAGACCTGGCACCCAAGGCATTCACCCCCGGCGAGACCTGGGGTTCACCAGGGTTAGCTGTGGGAACTGTTGAACAGCAGATCGTGGAGGAGCTTACGCCCGAGCCTGGCGATTTCATCGTCACCAAGCACACCATCAGCCCGTTCAACAACACGGACATTGAAGTGTACCTCCGTCGTGCAGGCGCTGAGAACATCATCCTGATGGGATACTCCACCACGGCGGTCATCATGGGGTCGTTCAGAGACGCTGTGGACAAAGATTACAATGTGGCTGTAGTAAGCGATGCCTGCGCTGCGGGCACCAAAGAAGAGCACGAGGTCAGCATGAACCTCATCTTCCCGCGCAACGGTTGGGTTGGCACCTCCGACGAGGTGATTGCCGCCATAGGGTCATAGAGTCGAGGCGCGATTGCTTCATTATCGATAAGAAAGACCAACATTACTATTGGGGTTGCTTCTA
>CAUZTE010000254.1:0-2845 GCA_963582565.1 Dehalococcoidia bacterium
CACTGGTTCTGTGTTGATTCGTTGTACGCTGTTGCGTCCATGTGCAGCCCTCCAGGCTTCTGTCTTCATTATATGTGATGCTTAATCTGCTTGTGAGGTACTACGCTTTAGGCGCCGGTTTGGAGCCATCATCGCAGGCACCATAGGAGCAAAAGGCGAAACCGTGTACACTCCATGCCTATGACTTCACCTCAACCTGAGTCTGCAGCGCAACATACCATCCACGTGACCATGGCCACGGCCTGGATGCCGCTGTCGCTGACGGCGTTGAGTGCGCTGGTGTTCACGCTGGACGGCTCAATGAACGCCATTGCGCTTCCCTTCATTGCCGACGAGTTTGGTGCATCCCCCGCTGGCGCCGTCTGGGTTTCCGTGGGGCTTCAGTTCATGATTCTGGGTCTGGCACTGCCCATTGGTTCCCTTGCGACTTCGCTGGGACGACGCCGGTTGTTCACCATCGGGCTGGGCGTGTTCGTCCTTGGTCTCATCGGTTCGTACCTGTCACCGAACTTGCCGGCCCTCATAGGGGCAAGGGTGGTTCAGGGCCTGGGCTGTGCGCTCTTCCTCTCTACGCGGAACGCCATCGGTATGGAAGGGTTCCCGCCGGAGCGACGTGGCATGGCGTTGGGCATCATCATTGCAGCGGTAGGGCTTGGAGCAGGGTCTGGGCCGTTGATTGGTGGCCAGCTTATCGACGAGTTCGGTTGGCGGTCGGTTTACGTAGCTGTCGCGCCTCTGGCTCTGATTACGGTGATGCTGTCGTATTTCCTGTTGCGCCGAGAAGAGCGGCTACCTATAGCGAACTTCGACATCATGGGGTCGACGTTGGGGTTCGTGGGTCTGGGCGCTTTGTTAGTGGCACTGAACAGGACTTCCGACTGGGGAGCGACCTCGCCCGGCATCATCGGGCTGGCGACGTTAGGACTGGTCTTGATGGCAGCCTTCGTTTGGCGAGAGGGACGAGTCCTCAAGCCCGTTCTGGACCTGGCGATATTCCGCAGCAAGGCCGTAGTGGTGAGCAGCATGGGGTTGGTGCTCCAGGTCATGGGGAACTCTACCACAACACTGGTACTTCCGTTCTTCCTCGTGCGGTCTTTGGAACTCAGCTCCACCGCCTCCGGGGCCCTGTTCGCAATAGCTCCGGGGTGCATGTTCGCTGGAGGCCTCGTTGGCGGCAAGTTGTCCGCTCGCTTGGGGGTGGGCCCTGTTATGTTGGCGGGGATGGTAGCGCAGGTGATCGGTGTGGGGTTGCTGTTGTTCGTCGACGAGAATGCCTCGCTTCTGCATATCGCGTTGGCTCTGGTGGTCATGGGTTCCGGGGCGGGCATGTATCAGACCTCCGCCGGGAGCGCACAGATGAACGCGATTCCACCGGGGCACATTGGAACTGCTTCTGCCCTCTTCATCGCTGTGATCATGATGGCCGGTTCAACTGGCGCGACGCTGGGAGGCATCCTGATGAGCTCCGGCGATTCGTCAAGGCGGGAAGCAGTGATTCAGATTAGCCAGGTGGCAAGCAACTACCACAATGTGGCTATCGCGGGCACTGTGCTGCTGGTGTTGGGACTGATGAATGCGTTGTACTACCAGTTCCGCATCTCTCGTCGAAGACCCATTACAGAGGTTGTCGCCTAAAGCCCTGCAACCATGCTTCGAAGTCGCTCGATGGCCTTCTGGATGTTCTCCACAGAGTTGGCATAGGACAACCGCACATAGCCATCGCCATAGCCACCGAACGCGCTG
Organism: Dehalococcoidia bacterium; assembly: GCA_963582565.1. Taxonomy (GTDB): domain Bacteria; phylum Chloroflexota; class Dehalococcoidia; order Lucifugimonadales; family UBA1127; genus UBA1127. The sequence goes on from CAUZTE010000254.1 coordinate 1,744, forward strand.
CCCGATAGCACAGCCACGCCCGCCTCTTGTAACGCCTTCGACTCGAACTCAATGCTTGTGAGGCCGGTGTCCTTGATGCTTGGGAAGACATAGAACGCGCCCTCTGGCATGGGGCAGGTCACTCCCGGGATGCTGCGAAGGCCTTCCACCACCACATCGCGACGCTTCAAGAACTCCTCACGCATAGCGCTGACGCTGTCCTGCGGTCCTTCCAGCGCGGCCACCATTGCCATCTGAGAGAAGGCGTTGGCACAGGAGACGCTGTTCACTGCCAGCTTGGTGATGTGCTCCACCAGCGGTTCCGGGAACACGCCGTAGCCCAATCGCCAGCCGGTCATGGCGTAGCTCTTGGATAGCCCGTCCAGGATGATGGTGCGGTCTGCCATGCCGGGCATTGTGGCGATGCTGACGTGTTCGCCTGTGTAGAGCAGGTCCTTGTACACCTCATCGGTCAGGATGTAGGCGTCCGACTGCTCTCGCACGATGGCTGCGATGCGCTCAATCTCCTCCGGTGACAGCACGGAGCCGCACGGGTTGTGGGGCGAGTTCAGAATGACGAGTCGGGTGTTCTTGTTCACCAGCGTGGCGAACTCATCGAGGTCGGGATGGTAGTTACTCTCGCCTCGCAACGGCATCGGAACGGCCTTTGCGCCGCAGAAGTTGACCATCGACTCGTAAATGGGGAAGCCCGGGTCCGGGTAGATGACCTCCGCGCCAGGTTCTGCGAGGGCGAGCAGCGTGAAGAACATGATGGGCTTTGCGCCGGGGGTGATGATGACGCGCTGCCAGTCTATGTCCATGCCTCGACGCTCCCCCACGTTGCGAGCCACAGCCTGCCGAACCTCCGGGATGCCTGCCGTGGGGACGTAGTGGGTGTAGCCGTCTGAGAGTGCCTTCACCGCAGCGTCCTTGATGTGCTGGGGTGTCTCGAAGTCGGGCTCGCCGATCTCCAGGTGGACGATGTCCTTGCCCTGGGCCTCCAGCGCTTTGGCTCTGGCAAGTACCTCAAAAGCCGACTCCGTACCCAGCAGCGACATCCGTTCAGCGACGTTCATGTGTGTTCCTTTAGTTGATGTGTACAGGAAATATTTTATTGAGGAAA
>CAUZTE010000255.1:0-2804 GCA_963582565.1 Dehalococcoidia bacterium
TGTCCTTGCCCTGGCCCTCCAGCGCTTTGGCTCTGGCAAGTACCTCAAAAGCCGACTCCGTACCCAGCAGCGACATCCGTTCAGCGACGTTCATGTGTGTTCCTTTAGTTGATGTGTACAGGAAATATTTTATTGAGGAAACAAATCCCCTGAGCCTAACCCTAGTCACATAGCTGAGTGGTAGCTGTCCACCTCACGGGAAAACCGAACATAACTGCTGGAACAAAGATTTGTTTCATGTGACACACATGTTGGGGACTGACCTGAGGGTCAGAGGGTCGCGGGTCGTCCATGACGGGCTCAGTTCATGTGCCTGTGGGGAGAGGGTAACAGGAACGAGGTTATTGGGGCTAGTGAGATAAGGCGGTGGGGCACGCTCCCGATAAACCGGGACAGGCCTGGACCCATGTAACCCTGGCGGCCTCCAAAACCAGGGCTAGGTTCCTCAGAATGACAGGTGGGGCGGCAGGGGGGTGTTGTTTTGAGTTTGTTTTGCGTGGAAATGCGTGTGGTTGTATGTCTAATGTAACAAGCGCGGTGGTAGAATTTAGTAAATCTAGGCGATGGGAGGTGAGGTTTGTCCGCATGGAATCGATCGTGATAATAGCCGGAGCTGCCGCCGTGGTGGCTACGATAGTTTGGTCCGTATTCTCTAACTTCGGGCCACGGATGGTTCCTGCTACTGCACTTTCCATTGCATCTAGCCTATATATTTTCACATGGATGAAGACGTATAAACTCAACCGAGGAATCAAACGAAACCAATTACCCCAAACGATTATGCAATGGCTGATTGCCGCTGGGCATACCGTAAGTCAGCCGCAATCTCCCGATTATGAATTCGTCATACAAGTAACCGCACACAACGGCCGGCATGCGACCATAGCACAACCCAAAAGTGCTCCCGGTATTATTGCCGTTGCTATCGGAATGGGACTCTCTGGTCGCCACCTGCCTGCTTATGACGCATTATCCGATGACAAGAAGGAAGCCCTGATCCGTATGTTGCAAATTGAAATTTCGCGGACAGGATTTGAACGGAACGGCTTTGACCATCCGCTTAACCATATGTCCTTTGCGCGGAGTATTTTTTATGATGCGTCCTTCAATCGGATCACATTGTTGCAGACCATTTTCGACTTATTGCGTGGAGCAACAATCATCACACAACTAATAAATCTCACGTTGAATACGCCTGCAGAAGAGGCAGCACAAACAGACACACCTGTTACTCCTCCACCATCCGACATAAGGGAAATTACAGATAGTGTGCTCGACGAACTATCTAACCTAGCCGCTGATGAAGAGCAGTTGGGAGCTTGAATAGAGGGTCAGACCAGCTCAACGCTTAGGGCTACTCCCCCGCCCCCGCCGTGGCATATCGTCGCCAGACCGCGCTGGCTTCCCTTTTGGATCAGGGCGTGGAGCAGGGTTGGCAAAATCCTGGTTCCGTTGGTCTCCAGAAGACGGCCCTGCGCCACCGCTCTCACGTGGATGTTCACCTTCTCCCGGTCGTACTTCAGGGCCACTCCGTTCGCCAGGGCCTGGGCCGCGAAAGCCTCGTTGGCCTCCGCCGGATTTAGGCTGGGTTACGCTTCGAGAGCGCGGGTTGCCGCTACCGGTCCCTCGAAAAGCCACGCCGGATCCACTCCCGCGTGCGAGTAGCCGCTTATTCTTGCTACCGGGTTTAGCCCGAGCCGTTCCACCGTAGATGCTCCCGCCAGTACTACCGCTGCCGCTCCGTCGCTTATCTGAGACGCGTTCCCCGCCGTCACGGATTTCCCCTGGGAGAAGGCTGGCTGAAGGTTTCTTAGGGCCTCTAGCGACGTTTCCGCCCGAGGGCCCTCGTCGTTCTCTATGAGTATCGAACTGCGGCGTGTGACCACCGTGACGGGCACTATCTCGTCCTGGAACGACCCTTCCATCGCGGCCGCCACTGCCCGGTAATGGCTCCTGCGGGCGAACATCGCCAGTTGGTCTCATGGGAGGGCGTCGGTCTTGCTTAACGCCTGGGCCATAGCCTAACGGGGTGGGTCTAGTTGCAGGGCGTCCTGCACCATACTGTCCGCCATTTCCCATTGGCCCAGACGGACGCCGTTGCGGCTGCCTTTGAGCGGGTGTGGGTCGAGGCTCATGATCTGCATACCCCCGGCCACCACTATCTCCGCGTCTATCGCCGTCTGCCGGGCCGGGGCTTGGCCTGCGCCCAGCACTGTTGCTGTCAGGCCGCTGGCGCATACCTTGTTCACGGTCATTGCTTACGCCGTCACGGGGAGGCACTCGCCTACTATCACCCGCCGGGCCAGAGCCAGCCACACGTCCGCGGGGAGCACGTTGCCCATCAGGGCGTAGTCCACCTGCTCCGGGCTTACTCCCGCTCGCTCCAGTGCTCCCTTTATCGCTATCGCTCCCAGCGTCGGGGCTGGGACCGAACTTAGCGAGCCGGATAGCTTTCCTAAAGGAGTCCGCGCTGCGCCGAGGATAGAAACCTCTTCCCTTTCGACCGGTCTTTGGCATGTGGACCTTTCGTTTTTGTCTGCTAGTTGCGTAGATACATTGTAGCACTCAGTCGAGAAATACTTGCGTCACGATTCAAAGAACGGTAGAGAAGCAATCAAGAACCCACTATTGTAATATTAAGGTTGATTAATCATATTATTAGCAATGTGAGTTTACGAAATCATCATATATGGAGAGTGTATGCTTCAAATAAGTAAATAATCCATCTTCCTAGCAAGTCTCCTGGTGGCGTTTGGGGTCGGCTGTGCCGGTTCTTCCGCGGCAGCTGATCCCACGCCCCCTGT
>CAUZTE010000256.1:0-2791 GCA_963582565.1 Dehalococcoidia bacterium
GCTTCTGACGGCCGCAGCGTGTACCAGCTCCGATAGCATTTCCACCAGCGGCGCACCGGCTGCAGTAGCTACGCCAAGTGAGCCTCCGGAGTTAAATGGCTTCGTTGCTGCCTCTGAAATTCTTTTGGATTACAATCGGTTACCATTTACTTTGCTTGATTTCAATGGACAGGTTGTAGAAGGTGCCAACGTTGAAGCACAACTCTTTAAGCTACACCAAAACGACTCCCTGATTCCTGTGGGGGCAGTTGAAGCCAGCTTCCAGGAAATCCAGGGAATCGAACGAGGGCACGAACATTCCGACGGCTCAGATCATGGCCACCAAGAGGTCCGGGGCATCTATCTCTTAGAGGGGGTCTCCTTCACGGAGGCCGGAATCTGGGAGGCCCACCTCACTGTCTCAGGCTCTACTATCAGCGGGACTGAAAGGGCAGTTCTCATCTTCCAGGTGTTGGAGGAGTCCATAACATTTGCAATCGGCGACACGCCACCCGCTAGCCTGAATCCCACAGCCAGCGATGTAAGCGACCTTGTAGAGATCACATCGCTGGAGCCCATAGTGCCTGGATTGTATGACCTGACAGTGGCTGATGCCCTGGAAGGCGCGAAGCCCTTCGTCGTCATATTCTCAACACCCGCTTTCTGCACCAGCCAGACGTGTGGCCCTGTTTTAGATGTAGCCATACAGGTACGTGAAGACTACAGCGACCAGGTAGAGTTCATCCACATTGAGCCGTGGGATCTGGATAAGATTCGCAATGAGGGCCAGCTTGAGCTGACGGCTATCTCCCGGGAGTGGCGCTTGCCTTCAGAGCCCTGGACCTTCGTCATCGGCAGCGACAACCGTGTCTCCGCCCGATGGGAAGGCCTTTTGACACCAGATGAGCTAAGCAAGGCTCTTGATGCAGCCCTACAATAAACCAGTGATCGCGAAGGACACTCATAGGCAAGAGAAGGCTGACCCGTGACCCGTTAGTTTAGCTGGGTATCACCATGGTGGTTTCAGTGTTTGTCGCTATCGGCGTCTACACGGCGTTGGCAGGGGATACAGCCCCGCCAAGGGAAAACGACATAGCTCCATCGTTCGCGCTATCAACCCCGGATGGAGCTACACTCACCCTCGCGTCGCAGCTTCAGGATCGGGATGCGGTGGTGCTCGTGTTCTACCGAGGGTACTTCTGAGGAATATGCAGAACGCAGCTCGTGGAGTTGCAGGAAAACTATGCGCGGTTCCTCTCCCTCAACGTCCAGGTAATAGCAGTCAGCGTAGACGGTGCCTCTGATGCAGGAGAGATGGTAGGACATGCCCAAGCTACGTATCCCGTGCTTGCAGACCCCGGCACACAAACCGCGAAGGACTACGGCGTGTACGATCTGCTCGACGATGGGGTTTCCGCGCCGGCAACGTTCATTATCGATAACAACGGCACGATAATCTGGCTTCACATCGGTAGGGACGCCGGAGACCGGCCCACCGCGGAAGGCCTTCTCCAGGTGCTAGGAGCTCCGCAGGTCTAGTCCAGGCAAAAGCAAAGGAGCCGCCTGATACATCAGGCGGCTCCTTTCTATTTACGCGTGCTAGTTAGCTAACGTTACCAGTGCCACACGGCGTCATGATCGTCAAACAACTTGGCCAGGCCGCTGCGCTTCACCTTGGTGATACCATCGCAGAGTTCATCGTTGCCGATGCCCCGGTCACTCAAATCCTCTTCAACCACATACACCGTTACGCCAGCGGTAGACAGTGCTACAACATCGGTATCCAGCGTGGGTGGAACGCCAAGGGCCACGCCCCCGATATTGAGGCCGCTGGCATCCTGCCCTTTGACCGCGTAGTTGACGGCATTGCTCCGCAGTAGAACCGAAAGATCGGCTCCTGCGTTCTTGATCATGTGGCTCAGCCACAAGATCGTGTCGTCCTGCTCTTCAATTGTCCCGTGATAGGCTCGCTCTACTATAGAGAGAATCCCAGGCATGATCGCCTCCTATTTTCGTTATTGAAAGCCGCTAAGGATTCCTTAGCGCGTGCCGATTATCAGTGTGTTGGTACTCTCCTGAGAGAACTTGAACAGGTCGCCGGGGCCGCCACGTCGGGGGCCGTCAATCCACTCGCCCGCGCCACGTTCGTCGACACAGAGACCGCAGTTGACCCACTCCAACTTGGGGCTGTCGGCGCCCAGGGTGAATAGGCCAGCGATGAACTTGGCCGTGCTGGGGTGGTCCTGCTCCTCTATGGAGGTTCCCTTCACCGGGTTGGGGTGAGGCGCCTGGCCTCGCATGGTCAGGTTCACCGCGCCCTCATATGCGAACACGTTGACGCTGATGCCCTTCCGCAGCGCAGCATCCATGATACGAAGTGCTGTGGTGGTTGTGCCTGACTCGTACGGTGGGTCCATCAGAGCGATGGTTATGCTTTTCTCACTTGATGTGGTCATTGTCTGTCTCCTAATGGTTGTTTGATATCTTGGTGTTTAGTGCCAGATAGCCTTAACGCCGGAAACGGCCAGCAGGTCTACCAACTCGTCCACGTCTGAAGACGCTACGCCGGATGCCAGCTTCCCACCGGTGATGGCCCGCTCTCGCAGAGAGAATTCATCGGCCAATACCTTGACGCCGGGAGCCGCCTTCTGCAGCTTGTCCACCGCGCTGTTGCTTATGCCTTTACGAGCGGTCAGAACGCCGTTCTGCACCAGGAAGAATGTCACATTGTTGCCCGCTTTGGAGAGGTCTGCGGCCACCTCATAGAAATAACCGGTGTCTGAGTATTCAAACGGGTCTCTGGACTCTATCA
>CAUZTE010000257.1:0-2787 GCA_963582565.1 Dehalococcoidia bacterium
ACCACTTTGGTGATGCCACGATGCTCATCCGGCACCTGAGTCCATTCCATTGAGGGCAGAGGGGGCTTCAAGTCTGGCGGCCCCATGTATACCCAGATAATGCCGCCGAACTCAGCGGTGGCGTATGCGGCAATCTTGACCTTGTCTTTGAAGTTGCTCTCGGCCGGTTCAGAGGGCATGTCTACGCAGTTGCCGTCTACATCGAACTTCCAACCGTGATACACGCAGCGGAGTCCGCATTCCTCGTTCCGGCCGAAGAACATGCTGGCGCGACGGTGAGGGCAGTAGTTGTCAAGCACGCCTACCACGCCGCTGGTATCTCGGAAGGCAATCAGGTCTTCTCCTAGTAACCGAACACGGATGGGTGGGCAGTCAGGGTCAGGAAGCTCCCAACTGAGGGTGGATGGAATCCAGTATCGGCGCATCAAAGCACCGGTGGGGGTTCCGGGGCCTACCCGTGCTAGAGTCTGATTCTCTTCAAACGTCAGCATTGTTTGACCTCCCTGATGTAGCGATGTCCGGAGCACCTATGTTTGGTAGGCACCCCGGACATCGCGCTTTTAAATCCTTGTACTTATACCGACTTTAATTGGCCTTCAGTAACTCGTAGTGCGTCCATATTGCGGAAAGGGAACCCGGGAAGTTGTAGGACGACACGAACTCCGGATTGATGACGAGCTGTGCCGGAATCCAGTAGAGATAGATGCCCATGTATTCGCCGAATGCCAGGTCACCTATCTCACGGAGCAGGACGTTCTGCTTTGCAGGAACCATCTCTGCCTGAAGCTTATCGATTAATGCGCCTGTCTCGATCAACTCCAGCGCTCCGCCTCTTGGAACTACGTGGGAGTTGTAGACCCGCCAACCCTGGATGTCAAAGGAAGCGGTTGCAGAGAATCCCACATGATCCTTGTATTTGAAAGCACGTGTGTTGGACCTGTTTGCTGCTGCATCAATGGTCAGGAGTTTCGCGTCCACTCCTATTTCATCCCAGTAGCCAGCGATGATCTCCAACACATCTGCGGATTGACCGTACTGGGCGTGGGTGGTGATCTCAACGCCCACTTCCAGAGGGTTGTCCTTGTCGTACCCAGACTCTGCTAGCAGCGCACGGGCGGCATCGGGGTCATATCCCCAGTTTGCCTCAAAGTCTCGGTCCCAATCTGTGTTCCAGTAGCTGGCTGTGGGAGGAATGTGATTCATGACCATCTTTTGGCCCTTGTCGCCAAAGAAGGCCGTGTTCAATTCATCGCGGTCGATTGCACGGTTCAGTGCCTGACGGACATTTCTGTCCAGCCAAGGACTGTCACAGTGCACGTATCCGCAAGAACTGTCGGTATCCAGATAGCCACCCTTGAAACCAAGGAAGACGCGCTGGCCAGACAGGGCGCCGGTGATGAGTCTCATCCCCTCGGCCTCGGCTTGGGGAATGCTGTCTTCTGGTAGCTGGGTGAGGTGGATCTCTTCGGTCAGGAGTGCGGCCAGCCGTGTGGAGGCCTCTCCCATCCATCGATATTCAAGCTCAGGGAAGTCAGGTGTGTAGCGCCAGTGGGTGTAAGGAACAGCTTCAAAGACGAGCTTCTGGCCCTGAATCCGTTCCATGAACTGGTAGGCGCCGGTGCCTGCCAAGGGTGAAGTGGTCAGATCCGGGAGACCGGTGCTCGCGAAGTTAGCGGCACTTTCAATCTCAAGACCGCCCACCTGTTCAGAAATCTGCTTCAAAGCCTCTGCGTTTGCCCTAGAAAGCTTGAAGACGATCTCATGGTCGTTTATCACTTCGATGGTGGCCAACTTGTATCTTCGGGAGATGGAGTGAAGTGAATCATCCCGGATGATCTGACCGTGAGTGAAGACCACGTCAGCTGCGGTGAACTCACCCCAGCCGTCGTGGAACTGGACACCCTTGCGGAGCTTGAAGCGAGTGGAAATGCCGTCAGGCTCCACGCTCCAGGATTCTGCGAGTTGGGGTACGAGATCCCCGGTTGCGGGATCGTATCCAATCAGGTACTCAAATGTAGGGCCAATCTGGAAGGCGGTCAACGGACTCAACTCGATGTTCGGGTTGTTTCCTTCCGCGGTAGGTGCCGGGTTGCCAATGATTACTCGGGTGATTTTGGGTGTTGAACCTGCTGTGGTCGGTGCAGATGCCGCAGCCACCGCGGTGGGAGCAGGAGCTGCTGACAAAGGTGCAGACGTGGTACCCGTTGTACCCGCCGCCGCCGCTGCATCTGCGGGCTGCTGTGGGGCAGCAGCGCTGGCCGGGCCAGTGTCACTGCCGCCGCCATTTCCATCGCTGGAGCAGGCAGTAGCTAGTGCGAGTGCCATGGCCATTGCGGCCATAAGCAACCATATTCGTTTTAAACTCAGACTTCCGTTACTCATTTACGCTTCCTTTCGAACTTTTATATTAAGTGTAATTGTATCTGGGACATAGTAGCAGTGCGCATAGCTGGCGTCAATCATTTTCGTTGGGAGATTGAACAGCCATTAACTTTACTGGTCGTATTTGGTGGCAGCTAGGAGGAGCCGTTTGTGGCTTGTGTATCAGCGCGACCAGCCACACGTGCCTCACGAATGGCCTCGTTCAGCGCACCACGGAAGGAGTCAGGGTTGGCCACCATGCCGGTGCCCATGCTCCCCTCGCCGGTAGCAGTGAGCATGGCGAAGGGGTGTTGGTTGAAGAGGATGGAGAAGCAGCAGCCTGGGACATCGTCTATGGTCTCGTTGTGGCCGTTGGCGATGACTGTGAAAGCCCCGGCATGTTCTATCAGCAGCCCGGGGTGGTTC
>CAUZTE010000258.1:0-2782 GCA_963582565.1 Dehalococcoidia bacterium
TGGGTGAGACGATCACCGAGGCGGTGGTCACCGTTCCTGCATACTTCAACGATGCCCAGCGACAGGCCACCAAGGACGCAGGCAAGGTTGCTGGACTGGACGTGCTCCGTATCATCAACGAGCCCACTGCGGCGGCGTTGGCCTACGGCATGGATAAGCATGGCGAAGCGACCATCGCGGTGTTCGACCTTGGTGGCGGCACCTTCGACATCACGGTCCTTCGACTGGGCGATGGCGTATTCGAGGTGCTTTCAACGGCTGGCGACACCCATCTTGGCGGCGACGACTTCGACCAGAAGGCGATGGAGTGGCTGGTGCAGGAGTTCAAGCAGGAGACTGCCATTGACCTGAGCACTGACCGGATGGCGCTGCAACGCCTCAAGGAAGCAGCTGAGAAGGCCAAAGTCGAACTCTCATCGGTAACACAGACGGAAATCAACCTTCCATTCGTATCGGCAGACTCCGCTGGCCCCAAGCACCTTGTCCGCACCTTGACCCGTGCGCAGCTTGAGCAGATGACGGAAGACCTGCTGGCTCGCGTGGACGGCCCATGTAACCAGGCAATCAAAGACGCCGGCATTTCTGTCAGCGATATCAACGAAGTCATCATGGTTGGCGGTATGACCCGTATGCCGGCGGTGATAGAGCGAGTGAAGGCAACGTTCAAACAGGACCCCAACCACTCGGTCAACCCTGACGAAGCAGTTGCTGCAGGCGCGGCCCTCCAAGCTGCTGTCCTGAAGGGCGATGTGCAGGACATCCTACTGCTGGACGTGACGCCGCTGACCGTGGGACTGGAGACTGAGGGTGGGGTTTCCCATGCCCTCATCACCAGGAACACCACTATCCCAACATCCAAATCAGAAGTGTTCACCACCGCGTCAGAGAACCAGCCGAGCGTGGAGATCCACGTCCTCCAAGGCGAACGGCCGATGGCAGCCGACAATCGCTCCGTGGGCAAGTTCACCCTGGATGGCATTCTGCCTGCACAACGGGGCACGCCGAAGATCGAAGTGACCTTCGATATCGACGCCAACGGTATCCTCAGCGTGTCCGCAAAGGACCAGGCGACAGGAAAAGAGCAGAAGATCATCATCGAATCGAGTTCTGGCCTTTCCAAGGAGGAGATCGAGCAGATGGTGACAGACGCTGAACAGCACGCGTCTGAGGACCAGGAACGCAAGGAAGAGGTAGACCTCCGCAACGCGGCTAGCCAGTTGAGCTTCAGCGCCAAGAAGTTGCTGGAAGACCAGGCTGAGCACATCCCTGAGGAGCTGAAGACGGAGATCCAGACCAAGGGAGAGGCCCTCTCAGCAGGAGCACAGACTGAGGATGTTGCAATCCTCCGCACAATGATGGAGGAACTGAACACTCTCATGCAGAAGGTGGGTGAGGCTGTCTACCAGCAAGCTGGCGGGCCCGGTGAAGGCGAACCCGGTGCAGAAGGCGCTCCAGGTGAGGGTAATGACGAGGACAAGCCCGACGACACTGTCGAAGGCGAGTTCCGCGAAGTGTAGGCAGGATTCATCCTGCACCTATGTTCCCTAGCGGTTATCTATAGGCTCTGCCATCCGTTCGCCCTTCGACAGGCTCAGGATGAACGGCCAGAAAATACATATAAAAGAGAAGAGAGCCCCTGAATTCAGGGGCTCTCTTCTCTTTTGCGTTGTGAGTGTAGTGTTACGCTCTCAGACCTACGTCTCCCAGATCGTAGGAGTCGCCGTCTTCACCAGGCGTGTTCTGTCGAAAGAACGCCTCCAATTCCTCGATGACAGCGTCCGGGGTCGGCAGTTCGTCATGAGTTACCTCCGTTTGCGTACCCAGGGCCTGATCGTACTTATCTTCCAGCCCTTGGATATAGGTGACAGCCTCGACATCGGTGGCCATCGTCCTCAACACCCGGCGGTCATACGGGCCGCAGATCTCCTCCAGGTCAGCCAAGCTGATATCCAGGCCCAACACCCTGGCGATCTGTTTGACCAGCGCCATGGAAACCCTTGGGTTGGGTGAAGTCTGAAGGTAGTGAGGCGCATGTCCCCATAACGACGAGTACTTGATGCCGCTCTTGGCGCATTCCTCCATGAGGGCGCTGGTAATACCGGTAGGGCCCTGGTAACCGGAAGGCTGCAGTGCATCCTGCTCCATGAGTTCTTCAACATCGTTCACATTGGCAGAGCCGGTGATTCGTGGGGCCCGTGTGTGTGGAATGCCGTCCAGAAGGCTCCCCAACACGATGACCATCTCTACGTTGTGTTGGATTGCTACATCCACGATGGTGGATGCGTAAGTCTTCCATTTGAGCTGAGGCTCCACACCAGTGAAAAGCAGAATGTCTCGACCGCCTGTATCGTCCTGCCAGTATGAGAAGTCGTTGGTGGGCCAGATTACTTCGCGCTCACCGAAGTCGTTGTTTCCAACGTGGGGGCGTGTTCGAGTGAACACGTAGAACTCCTCGGCATCTATCGACGCAAACTTACGAGTGTTCAGTTGTTTCGCCAGGTGTTTGATGGCACCAGTCGCAGCTTCCTGGGCGTCCGGCCAACCGGAGAATGACACCACCATAATCGGTGATCTCAGCTCCGGGACTTCATCCACTATCAGGTGATCCATTACCGTCTCCCCTTCGGCCCATTCAGCAAATGCAAAATAGTCGTTTCAATGTTTGACTCGGTTTATGAAACGGGGGTGTGGGGGGAGAAGTTCAATATTGCAAAAAAGGGAACACAGAAGCCACGAGTATCGTTATTCCTCCTAATTGCTTGTGAGGGAGGAATTTGGTGGA
>CAUZTE010000259.1:0-2768 GCA_963582565.1 Dehalococcoidia bacterium
CGGGCGGATTGCAAAGGACATTGCCCGCATTGCCGAAAGTAGCGGCCAGCAGCAGGCTCTGTCTATCAGCGTCGATGGCGATGATGGGTATGCATGGCCATGGGTCTGGTACTTCCGCGACTACGATTCGGTGGGGTATCCCAGCTACAGCGGTGACACTCAGCCGATCAACAGTGGCGGCGGGGTGGTGTTGGTGAACGCCAACAATGGTGACCAGGCCGACCAGACGTTGCTGGACGCAGAGTTCACACAGATCCAGAGATTCAAGCATCGATGGTGGTTCCCGGAGAGCTATCGCGGCATTACGGGTGGTGACGTATGGCACGGCATCACACATCGCTCCTCGTGGCGCACTGGATTCGATTATTGGCTCTATCGTGATCTCGATACACCACTCGGATCAGTGGACGGTTACCTGTACTACTCCCAGGACCTAGCGCCGTTCATTGCCGACGATCCCGGCTAACATCGTTGCCGAGGGTATGTGCACACCGTATACTTGGTTCAGCTAGTTGATAGGGTTCTCAATCAAACGGAGCGGAATCTGACATGGCCGTAAAAGCGGGTTCTTATTGCTAACCTCTAGACGCTTTCTTTTTGGCCTCATCATGAGCGCCCTTTTTATTGGCTTCTTCATCCTCCGTACAGACCTTGGAGAGATGGGGAATGCCCTCACATCCGCCAATTATCTCTATGTCATCCCTGGCATCGGCGCGTACATCATGGCCCTGCTCTGGCGAACGATTCGATGGAAGGTCATCCTCAAGCCCCTTGGCGATTACAAAGTCTCCCGATTGTGGCCCGTAGTGACTGTGGGCTACGCCGCCAACAACGTTCTCCCCGTTCGATTGGGTGAAATCGTTCGAGCGTACTACCTCAATATCCGCGAGGGGCCCAGCAAGACGTCCGGCCTTGCCACTATCCTTGTGGAGCGGGTCTTTGATGGGTTGGCGCTCCTGTTCCTGGTTGCAGTGGTATCGCTCTTTATCCCTGTTGCCGGCCTCTTCCAGGACCTGGGAGACCAGGCCCATGTGAACTGGTTGTTCCTCACGTTGGGCCTCAGCTTGCCGTTCTTCACCATGACCGCAGGGCTCATCGCCATGGCGATCTGGCCCAAGATCATCGAAGCGTTAGTGGCTCGTGTTTTGACGTTGCTCCCTGGACGTTTGCGGCCCGCTGCAACTGCATTATCCAGCCAGTTCCTGCTGGGCCTCTCTGCTCTGCGATACCCAAGGCGTCTCGCCGCCATCTTTCTCCTGTCAGTCCCCGTTTGGTTGTCTGAGGCGGCGATGTATTTTCTCATCGCCCTGGGGTTTGACCTTCAGGATTATTTCTCCAGCATGAGCCTGCTTGTAGGGGTGTTGATCCTGACCACAGCCACGTCAAACATGGGTACGGCTATTCCCTCTACAGGCGGCGGTGTAGGCCCGTTCGAGTTCTTTGCCCAGGCAACACTCGTCTTCTTTGCCGTGGACGTCTCTGTGGCGTCAGCCTACGTGCTTGTGCTCCATGCTGCGCTGCTGCTGCCAATAACCATCCTGGGCGTCGTCTACGTGTGGTTGAGTCACAGCTCCCTCTCAGAGTTAGCCCGGGCCAGTCAGGACAACACAGGCGCGCCAAAGCCGGACAGCGTGGGTTCAGGATGAAAGTTGGAGTAGTAGGCGGGGGAGCAGCGGGCCTGGCAGCGGCTTTTGAGCTGCTTCGGCAGGGCCACGAAGTCGAAGTGTTTGAGCGCGCACCCTTCCTCGGCGGGCAGGCAAGCACGTTCGATGTCGGCGGCGCTCGACTCGAAAAGGGCTACCACCACCTGTTCACTAGCGATGTCGATATGGCTTGGCTCATAAACGAACTAGGCCTGGGCGACATATTCGCGTGGATACCCTCGAAAGTCGGCCTCTTCCATAAAGGGCGTATCTGGGACTTCTCTACGCCTAAAGACCTGCTGAAGTTCAGCGCCATCTCGCTCATTGACCGCTTCCGACTCGGCCTGGTCACGCTCTACCTTCGACGTCGCCGTAACTGGCGCGGTTTCGAGAACGTCACCGCCGCCAAATGGCTACCGAGATGGGTGGGAAAACGTGGTTACGAGGCGATATGGGAGCCGCTGCTACGTGGCAAATTCGGTCAGCACTACAACCAGATAGGCATGACCTGGTTCTGGGGCAAGATCGCTCTACGTCTGGCCTCCCGCGGCAGGAGCCTTGGCGGTGAGCGACTCGGCTACCCGATGGGCAGCTTCGGTGAGGTGTTCGATACCCTTGGTGAGCGTATTCGCACAATGGGTGGCCAGATCCACACAGAGACCAGCGTCAAAGGCGTCGTAATGACGGATGGGAAAGCTACAGGCTTGGAAGTCGAACTGCCCGGTGAAGGGCCATCGACCCACGCCTTTGATGCAGTGCTGTCCACCACGCCTTCATGGATATTCGAGAAACTTGCGCCGGAGCTTCCAGAGTCGTATCGAGAGCATCTGACCGGAACAACGTACCTGGCCGCCGTGATGATGGTGCTGGAAATGGATCGAGCACTGACATCGACGTACTGGCTCAGCATTGCCGACAGCGAGGTGCCCTTCGTCGCAGCCATCGAGCACACTAACTTCGTACCACCTGAGCACTACGGTGGCAGCCACTTATTGTACCTAGCCAACTACCTTGATGCTGACAACCCCATGTATCACATGAGCCACGATGAGTTGCTGGCGCATTACCTGCCGTCCCTGAAGCGACTCAATCCTGAGTTCGATGCATCTTGGATTAAGTCCAGCT
>CAUZTE010000260.1:0-2741 GCA_963582565.1 Dehalococcoidia bacterium
CCGCCTCGCACACCGAGAGCCAGCCCAATGCCGTTCACCGTCAGCAGGCCGATGCTGTATAGGAAGAGGGGGCCACTTAACAGGAACCCTCTCGTGAATCCCTCGCCCCAAAGACATCCCGCAATGATGGGCATCCCCCCAAAGGCAACTATCACAAGCATCAGGGTGCGGAGATGGTCTCTATGCTGTGGAGCCCATTCCGTCTCGCCGGGAAGAAGGGGATTACGAAGGCTGAATATCCAGCGTGTCCCAACCAGAGCTAGAATCCAGGCAACAAGGGCAAAAATGCAGTCCATCGTGTGTCTACAACGCTGCCTTAGTCGTGTTTGTCATAGTGATGGTCGCTACCGCCCCGCGAAATAGGCCCAGACGAGTACCAACGCCGGGACGATGACAAAGAGAAATGCGAGGGTAATCTTAGTACTTTGACCTTTGGGTTTTTCGTTCTTCAACACTATTACTCCGGTATCGATAATCCATAGAGCTTGGACACGTTGTCCACGGTGGTGGTCTGCCTGACGGGATCCGGAACGCCTGCGAACACCATATCCAGAACCTCCTGGGAATGGGGCCAGACGGAATCGTGATGAGGGAAGTCATTACCCCACATCAACGTCTCAACGCCAATGGCATCCCTGGTCAACATGCCGGACCTATCGTCCTCAAAGGTGGCGTAGAATTGCCTGCGCCAGTACTCGCTTGGCTTCATGTCCAGGTAATCCGGCACGGCGGTTCGGGCTCGATAAACCGCGTGGTCCAGCCGCTCAAGCCAGTTCGCCACCCATCCGGTGTTGAACTCGGCTGCCACAAATTTCAGACCGGGGTAACGATGCGCAACACCCCCGGAAATCAAGTCGGCCAGGGTGTACTGAATCAACGTGGGCGCGCTGGCATACTCCGTTATGACACCGGCGTTATCCAACCCGGTGATCGCCCCGTAGGGGTGAGTGAAAATATGCAGGTTGATGGACAATCCCGCTTCTTGAGCCGTTGCCCAGATCGGGTCGTAGATAGGGTCTGAGTAGTGGGTGCCATCGGGTGCGGAGCAAGGTACGCAAACGCCCTTATACCCTTTGGCAATCACTCGCTCCAACTCCTTGTGGGCTTCTACGGGGTCCTGCATGACCAGGAGTGCCAGGCCTGTCAGTCGATCAGGCACCACAGCACAGAAGTCCCAAAGCCAATCGTTGTAGTTGCGGAATGCTGCTCCCAAGACCTCTGCGTCTGGAATGCCGAACAGCCGCATGAAAACACTGGGGTATATGACCTCGTTCCACACGCCATCGGTGTCCATGGCCTTCGTGCGCTCCACGGGGTCTAACAGCGCAGGTTTCAGGCCGTCGTAGCCCAGAGCGATGAGGCGGTGGGTCTCTGGGTCGTCCAGGCTCATCCCGGCAATGCCCAACCTCCCAATGCCGCCAATTGCTGCATTGAGTCGCTTCCCTGTGGCGGGGATATCGACGTAATCGCCCTTACCCTCTTCGTGCACGACGCGAGGGGCACGATCGCCGTACTTTTCGACGAGCCCTGCAAACACATCACGCCCTTCCAGGATGTGCGAGTCCGCAGATATTGCGAGTCGGGCCATTCATGCCGCCTTTCCCTGCCAGGTTCCTTTACGTCACGGGTATCAAGCTGGTTCCCTGATGGCTGGCTACTTTGCTGCGCTTCGAGTTGGGAACGCAGGTGGCGTGATCGTTTCCACGTCACGGTTGGCCCAATCCCGCTCGGCCCAGCCGTCCCAGCCCGCCGTTGCCGCAGCCTGCGCTCTTGCGACGATGTTGGCCTCGTCCACGCGAGTGGATGTGCCGTTTTCGATGACCACTTCGCCCGCAACGATGACCGTCTCCACGTCCTTGCCTGTACCAAAGTCCACCAGCGCCGTCACAGGGTCACGCATGGGCCCGTAGCTGATGTCCTGGAGGTCTATGATAACCACATCTGCCGCTGAATCCTCTGCTAGCCTACCCAGGTCTGGTCGACCCAGGGCGTCCGCTCCCCAGACAGTGGCGGCATTGAACAGGTCTTCAGTCCTACCTGCCGTGTGTGTACCGTCCACCACCCTGGCGATGCGCGATGCGTAGCGCATCTCAGCAATGATATCCAGCGGATAAGTGTCTGTGCCTAGACCAATTTTGACCCCCTGCTGGAGATAGCGGTCAAAGGACTCCATGGCAAAGCCCATTTTGGCATATTTGTGGGGGCAGTGACCAACGGTGGTGCCGGTATCGGCAAGGATCTCCACCTCGTCGCCCACGGCGTACATCATGCCGGAATGGCCGGAAACGAAGACGGCGTGCCCCACTATGGTCTTGGGGCCGAGTACGCCGTTCTCTTCCAGGTATTCCATAGGCGATTTCTTGGCTCGATACACAATCTCGATGAACTCACGGGCATTGCCGCCTACATGGGTGTGGATGCCAAGGTCAAGCTTCTTTGCTACTGCCGCGGTCTCCTGCAGCATCCCGGCATCGCACGTTTCCGCCTGGTTGGGGCTCAGGATGGCCTGTAATCGACCATCACACGCACCCTCGTGCTTCTCGATGAACGCCATGGCCTCGTCGAAGCTCTGTCGGCCTTTATCGGCGCGCTCCTCGTAGTAGTGCCCACCTTCGGCGTCCGTGTAGGTGTCATGACTCCGGTATCGAGGCGAGAAGTAGGAGCGCAGACCAATCTTGTCCACCAGCTCCACGTAGTTGTCGTAGTCGCCTGCGCCACCGCCCGGATCAAGAATGGTGGTA
>CAUZTE010000261.1:0-2716 GCA_963582565.1 Dehalococcoidia bacterium
CGTAGCGGTCCATGAGCCAGCCGCCCAACGGGCCAGTCAGTGCAATGGCGAGGCTCCCAGCGGTGGCCATCAAAGAAATCTGGGCACGGGTAGCGCCAAACTCTTCTTCCAGGGGGATAACAAGCAAGCTACGGACGTTGTTGCCTACACCGGAAGCCATGACGCGCATGATGGCCAAGGCTACGAGAATCCACCACCCATAGAAAATACCGGAGTTCGCCAGGAGATCGTCTTTGAGGTTCCCCCCTTGGTTCTCCGGAGAG
The DNA here is from genome assembly GCA_963582565.1 of Dehalococcoidia bacterium. GTDB lineage: Bacteria > Chloroflexota > Dehalococcoidia > Lucifugimonadales > UBA1127 > UBA1127. Next base: position 264 of record CAUZTE010000261.1, read on the forward strand.
TCCCCTGACTCATCGGTTTTATCGCGCCGGTCCATGAAGCCTCCGTGGTAGTGGGGATGGTTGGCAGCTAGTCATCGGCAGTATACAGACAATACGGCGAGTGTCACAGCGTTACTAAGAACGTTTTTTCATACGCCTGGAGGGAGAGGCTTTGGGTTTGCTTTCGATGCGAACCCAATCAGCAAAAGCAGTGGCAACTGCGGGAAGAGCGCGTTGTCGGTTCTGCACCAGGTACAATGAGCGCCGCAACGGCAACCCCTTTAATCGCACCGATGCCACCCTACCTTTCCAGCCAGGCTCAAACGCTAGGCCGGAAACCCAACCCACGCCGTACCCGCGGTCCACGCCCGCCAGGATGGCCTGTGTTGAACTGACGCCCATCGCCACGGGGTGCGGTGGCAGGGTAACGCCGTACTTTGCCAGGGCAGCCTGGACGCTACGGAGCGTGCCGGAGCCACCTTCCCTCTCCAGAAAGGGTTGGCCCTCCAACTCCGAGATATCTATCTCGCCTCGATTCGCAAAGGGATGGGAGGCGGCAACAGCTAGCAGGATTTCGTCCTCCCCTGTCACCTCGTACCGGAGGCCTCGCCCAGGTAGGCGTGCTCCAACGAACCCGACGTCCCATCGTGTATCCGCCAGCTCTTCCACAACCTGGGCGGTATCGGTGATGAACACCTCAGGCACAACGTCCGGGTGAAGCGCTGTGAAACGGGCAACCAGGTCCGGCACAATGAACTCCCCGGTGGTAGTGCTGGCAATGATGCTGAGGTCCCCTGAAAGCGATTCCACGCCAGCCCTAAGGGTGGAAAGGAACTGGCCATGCCGCTCTACAGCGTCCTCTGCGTAAACCCTGAACTGTTCCCCATCTAACGTGAGGCGGAGCCCGCCGCGCCGTCTCTCAACAAGCACGGCCTCAAGCTCGCGTTCAATTTTCTGTATCTGCCGACTGACCCCTGGCTGAGTCAACCGCAACTCCCATGCAGCGCCCGTAAAGCTCTTATGACGAGAGACTGCCAGGAACGTCTCCATTTCCGTCAATTCCATCGTCTAATCCTTGCATGATGATTCCGCATGGTAGTTGCACTTACTATACCGTAATCGTAGCCTAGCTACAATGCATCCAAGGTTTAACGGGGGAAGGGTCCACATCCATGCACTTCAAGCATCCACTTGTATCTGTTCGGTCAATCTTGTTTTTGGTTCTGGCCCTCGGCACAGTAGTTCTTGTCGGCGCATGTTCTTCTGGGGGTGGCGAGAGAACCCTGTACATAGCAGGAATACCGGATCAGGACATTTCCACTCTGGAGACCCGGTTTGAAAAGCTTGCTGAATACCTGAGTGAAGAAACCGGCCTGAACGTCCAGTACCTTCCATCGGTGGAGTACGCAGCAGTAGTGACCGGATTCCGCCAGGGAGACATCCAGCTTGCATGGTACGGAGGACTCACCGGAGTCCAGGCCAGACTGGCGACACCTGGGTCTCAGGCACTGGCACAGCGTGAGGAAGACGCTGCATTCCATTCAGTGTTCATCGCTCAGAAGAGTTTGGGCATCAAATCCCTTGAAGACCTGAAAGGCCTAAGGGTCACGTTCGGGAGCGAGAGTTCGACTTCAGGCAACCTGATGCCACGCTCCTTCCTGTCTCAGGCAGGAATCAACCCGGAGGCCGACTTCGCCGCGGTCAACTACAGCGGCTCCCACGATAAAACGTGGAAACTGGTGGAGACAGGGTCATTTGAAGCGGGTGCAATGAATGCAGTGGTCTGGCAGAAGCGGGTAGATGACGGCAGCGTGGACACCAACAAGGTAGAAGCCTTTTACACCACACCTGCCTACTTTGACTACCACTGGCTAGCCAACAGCAATCTTGACCAGGAGTTCGGCTCAGGGACAACAGCGGACATTCACAAGGCGCTATTAGACCTCAATGCGGCCGATGGAGGCATTGAGCAGGAGATCATGGAAGCTTTTGACTCACTGAAGTTCATCCTGACCCAAAACGACAACTACAACGCGATAGAACAGGTGGCAAGAGACCTTGGCATTATTGAGAACTAGAGAACCGGAAACGCTCTACAGCGCCGCATCTTGCTCCGTATCTCTGGCAGCAGTCAGCAAGCAGTACGGGGTTAAAGAGGCGATTTTGCCGTTGAATCTCTCCATCGATGCTGGAGAGCGTGTGGCGTTTCTGGGGCCCAGCGGTGGGGGGAAGACCACGTTGTTGCGTCTGCTCTCCGGTCAGTTGGAGACAAGCACCGGCACGGTCTGTCTCTGCGACCGTGACCTGTCCACCATGCCAACCGGTCGTCAGGTGTCCCAATTGGTAGGGATGATCCACCAGCAGTTTGACCTGATTCCCAACCTCTCCGCGCTGCAAAACACCCTAGCGGGGCAGCTTGGCGAGTGGAGCCTTATCAAGTCGCTTGTCTCTTTGGTTTGGCCAATGAACAGAGA
>CAUZTE010000262.1:0-2706 GCA_963582565.1 Dehalococcoidia bacterium
CGGTTGGAGCGCCTGACCGACACGGTTGCTGTCGGGCTGGAAGAGCGATTCGCCTATGCAGCAGAGCTTGCGGGCCTATTGCCCCAACAACGTACTGCCATGCGAGAGACCTTGGACCTCTGGGCCGAATGGTGGCGCGATCTATTGGTGGAGAAAGCCAGCACGGAGGAAGACGCTGAGCAGGCTTCTCCTACAAGCGCCCTCACAAAAGGTGCCTTGCTGGCTGCGGTCCATGCGATCCTGCGTACCCAGGAACTGCTGGACATGAACATTAACCCCAGGCTGGCGCTGGAAGCCTTGATGCTCTCGCTGCCACGCATCGAAGGCGTCACATCGCAACAGTAATGTTGTAATGTTTCACTCCTACTGAACCAACTGCTACAATACTTCTATCAACCACAGGAGCACCTTATGACCCAGTCGCAAAAAGAGTGTATCTTCTGTCGCGTACTCGCTGGGGAGATACCCGGCGAGATACTGCATCGCGACGACCACTGCTTTGTGATACGGGATATCGCCCCGATAGCGCCGGTGCACCTGCTGGTCATCCCCATCCAGCACTATATCCACGCAACAGATGCATCGCCGGATATGGATACCACGCTGGGTCACCTGATGGCTGTAGCCAGGGAGATGGCCAAACGCGAGGGCATTTTTGAAAGCGGCTATCGGATGGCAGTGAACCAAGGGCCCCACTCCGGCCAGACCGTCGATCACCTTCACCTGCACATGGTGGGTGGCAGAGTCCTTGAGCTAGAGGGATAACGTGACAACCACGTATGAGCTACCCGCCAACCTTCAAGCGACCCTGGACGCCCTGCCGAAGGGGTTGGTTGAGCACATCCAGCGGGTCCGGGTTCTGGCGGTGGAGCTAGCTGAGGGTCACAAGCTGGACGCCGCTCGCGTCGATTTCGCCGCAGCGGCCCATGACATCGCCCGCGCAGACCCTGATCTTGTGCTGCTTGCCGAAGCCCAGGCCACGGGCATACCCATCACCAACGTTGACGTGAACAAACCCATGCTGCTTCATGGCCCTGTGGGCGCCGGCCGACTTCGCACCATTCTGGCCGTCACCGACGAGGAAATCCTGGAGGCCGTGTACTGGCACACTACCGCCCTGGCAACTATGGGGCCTATCGCAAAAGCCGTGTTCCTGGCCGACAAGATGGATCTCTCCAAAGCCTCACGCTATCCGCACATAGGCCGCGTACGTGAGCTGGCCTCAGTCGACCTTGACCAAGCAATCGTTGAGTTTTTCAAGGGCGATCTTGTTCGCCTGTTGGAAGAGGGATCGATGGTCCACCCTGCATCCCTTGAAGCCCTGAACGGCCTCCTTCATACGCTGAAGCGCAGCCGCTAACCACCCCTCGCCCCACACCCGCTCTCCCTTTACGTATACACCGTACCAATGTCATATTCTGCTTGATTATATCGTACATATGTTCTATTTTTCTGTCTATCCCAATCAACCGGACGTGTTTGCGTCCAGAGGAGCAAGGTATTGGATGTTCAGGGGGAGGCCTTGCTCTTTCAGCGGGCATTGACCGTCATATCGGCCGGGTTCAACACCGTGTATTTCTTCAGGTATCTGGCACAAATGGCGAGGCGAGGCAGAGACACACAGGCTGGCCAGGCTTGGAGCAGATTCCAGCGCAGGAAGGTAGCTGTGGCGGTGTTGGCGTGCACCAACCTAGCGTTGCTGACAGGCGGATTGGTACCATTGTTAGTCGCTCGATTTGAACTGGGCGATGGTCGAAGCGGGTTGGAGTTGGTCGCGGCATTGCTGTCACTGTCGGCGGCGACTGGTATGACCGTTTTGGTATTTCGCGTCAAACATAGCCAATAGCCAGGCACAAAAGGAGAAGTTGTGAGCGGTCTATCGAACGCAATAAAAGCCGAACAGTGGGAGCTTGTCGCCTACTACCTACTGGTGTCCGTCGCACGCCTTGCAGTCCAGGTACCTCCGGAGACCCTGGCTGACCTGTTGGAATTCCTGGCGGAGGGCGACGATGACGCCTCGGCGTAAACAAGCATCGCCAAAAGCCGCACCCGTGACCCCGACCGAGGCGCCGGGGCCACGGGTGCGGCTACCGAAAGCCCGCGTGGTTGAGGGTGTTGATGAGGAGATAGCCCTCCTCCGTGTTCGGTCGTTCCAGTATGCCAAGGAACATCCAGAGCAACTTGAACTGCTACTGAAGGGCGTGACCTTGTTGGTCCGCGCGGTAGCCACGAAATATCGCCTCTCGCCGACATCCAAGAAGGATTTGACGGAGAGCATCGAGGGCATCATCAACGGCATTGGCCGGGGGATGGGTCTAGGGGAGTTCGCCGATGAAACAAAGGCCTAACGACCTGCTTGAGCGGGCGCTTCGTCGATGGAAGAAGCCACTAGGCGCAAGCACAGGGCAACAGGCCGCAGCAACGATCGATCTGGCTCCGTCGTCCGGGTTCGATGTCTTAATCCAGGAACGTATGCGCGGCCTGGAAGACGGGCTGAAAGAGGTCAGGAACCGCGTCAACGGCCTGATGTTCCTGGTTGCAGGCGTGGTGATCGTCCAAGTAGTACTCAGGGTCTTTCCCTAGCGGAGAACCCAGAAGGAGAAGCGTCTTGGGAATCCAGCAACACCTACGGGAATATGAGCGGGAGGCCGGTGCGGCCATCCTGGACAGCGTCATCCACAAGAAGGGTTTGACCTTCACGGTGGA
>CAUZTE010000263.1:0-2703 GCA_963582565.1 Dehalococcoidia bacterium
TCGCGGTGTTCGGCCAGGGCCCGGTGGGGCTCAACGCAACACTGTTCGGTGCCGCCACCGGAGCCAACGTAATCGCCATAGACCCTATCGCTGAGAGGCGTGCACTGGCGCTGAAGCTTGGGGCGGCCCATGCAATTGACCCGATGGCAGTTGACCCGATTGAGGCTATCAAGGAGATAACCCACGGGAAGGGCGCTGAGGCATCGCTCGATGCCTCAGGCGTCGGTGAAGTGCGACGGACTGCGGTCTTGTCTACCCGGGTGTGGGGTCGGGCCTGCTTTGTGGGCGAAGGGGGTGGCGTGAACTTTGAGGACGCCACCAACGACATCATCCATCGACAGGTCACGCTAATAGGCTCATGGACGTTCAGCACAGTGGTGCTGGAGGAGCTGGGCAACTACATCGTCGACCGAAAGATACTCCTCAAGGACCTGCTGCTTTACCGATATCCCCTCGCCCAGGTGGAGGAGGCGTTTACGCTCTTTGAGGCAGGGGCCGCAGGTAAATCGACCATCATCTGGAGCTAATGCCCTTGGGCGGGCGTGGCTACTCGGTAGGCGGCTTGATAAACATGCTGGCAATACCCTTACCGCTGTCCATTTCCAACATGGTGTCTAACCGAAGGCCGTCACCATTGAATGCAGCGCTCTCTGCCCGGAAGTTTATAAGTATCGTGCTATTGCCGCGCTTGCCAGCGTAGGGAACGCCAACACGCAGGACATTGCCAATCTGTGAGAATTCCATGCCGTTCAGCAACTGCCCTGATGGTTCAATCAATATCGAAGGCTCGTCCATTTCGGAAACGAACTCCAGAGAGAATGAGTTGAGACGGTAATACCGATCCGGCGTAATCGGTATCTCAACGAAGAAGGGTACATAACCGTCAGCGTTGACCTGGCCAGCCCTTACAAAGACCTGCCCAACAGTGTTGCCCTCTTCATCAAAGTACTTTGCCAGGACTTCACCCGGACCTCCAGATGTATCCGGGGAACCGGTGGACAGCGTGATGTTCTCACCACATGCCGCGAAAGCCATGAGTAGAGTCAGTGCCAGTACCAAGAACGTGATCCGATGTTTCATTGTGGAAGACTTCTCCAACTATTGATGCCATACGTTTGATGGTAGGTAATTGTCTCCTATCCACCTCACGACCTCAAGGGATTCAGCGCGTTGTTGCCGGTATGGGCTCAACGGGAATCAGCCGCTCCTCGACAATCATCCTGTCGCCTATGTCGCTGGAGCCGCCGGTCCACAGTCGCACCCACCGCGAGCCTTCTTCAGACGATGTGATGAGCAGCACCCCGAACACCGGGTTACCACTTGGATCATCACGAGATGTCCTTGTGAACGCGGCCAGATCAGATTCTATCGTGTCTACGCCCAACGTCCATTCCGGTTGAACCACTTGCTGGCGATAGTGCTCAAGGAGAACGGTCAGAGGCAAATCGGTCTTCAGGAGTGAAGATGACGTGAACTGACCCTCGCCACCACTGCTGCTGCTCATGACGGGGAACACACCCTCAGGAGGAGCGATACTCGTCAAGGAGAGAGGCGCTGCCGGGCTCTGGTGGGTCTAGAGCGTTGCCAACGGCAATGAACGTAAATGCAGCTGTGGCTAGCAGTAGACCCAGGAATCTGTTCCGCTGGGCATTTGCTGGGTTCGCGTAGCTTTCTTTAATGCGAGTAAACATATTTGAGAGTTATCGAGCGTCGGCAGTACACGTGGGGCCATGAGGAGCCATGGACACGCGTTCGCCTAGCTGCTTTCCTGACAATGCAATCATGGGCGGATTATACATCCTGGGTATTCATCGTGCCCTTGAGAAGCCTGCATGGTTGGCGGCTTAGGGGGATCGACCAATTGCTCTTGCTAGGGAGGCCCCAAATCTTGATACACCAATGAAAGAAGGCCGGGAATGTAATCCCGGCCTTCTACTTGTTACCCTTTTTCGGAAATTAAGCTACCGAAGGCGTTCACCAGGTTTGGCCGTCTCTCCCGCATCGGTGGCAACCAACCAGGGATCATCGTCAGGACCGATGACGATGTCTTCCGAGCGGATCTTGTGGTATGCGATCTCGCCTTGCGTCCCTGGTGGGTCTATTCCTTCTTGAAGGTCCCTAGCTGCCTTGCCCAGCATCTGGCGAAGTCGAATGATGGCGGCATCTCCGTGGTAGAGGTGCTCCTTCGTCCTATCCATGATGGGGCCCATAGTCTCAGTCACGCAGTAGTCCTGCTCAGCAATGGGGTAGATGCCAGGAGGGTTCTTCGATTTTTGCGCAGCCCTATCCTGCTGGTAATCATTGTCCAGCCGCTTGAGCCGCAATTTCGGGTTGTCAGGGTCGGAGAGAAGCCTCCGCTGGTCTTTCGCCGCGTCCCGCTCTGCAGCCGTGAAGGGGTTTCCAGGCCTGATTTGGAAGCCTACTCGCATGCAGTTCTCATCATCGATGGGAAGCTGCGTAAGGATGCCACCCAAACCTCGCTGCGACGCAATCCAGGACATGACCGGCAACGCGAGGCAATTTATGCGTATGTGTTGGTTCCCCTTAGGTGTCTTACGCACTGCAATCAACCGATACCCATAATCCGTGTCCTGCACATCTATGCGCGCATACTTCTCAATCCCGGTGATGTAATTTGAGAATCGACGGCTGGGGTGACCGGGCTTGTCATACTCAAGGTCAGCTGGAATCATGTTGTCATAA
>CAUZTE010000264.1:0-2696 GCA_963582565.1 Dehalococcoidia bacterium
TTTGACCCGGACGAGCCCGGCATCGCCTCCGGCGCAACGGTTGCCTACTTCAAGCGAGAGAAAGCCTAACCAGGCCTGCGTCAGCAGTCCTTTATTACGTATGACAGAAGAGATAGCCCCCACAAAGCCGTCCCGTAAGAAGGCGAGCCCTGTAACACCCAAGAAGCGCCAACCCAAGCCCCCTCCTCACCGTATGGGCTTCGTCACCATCATGGGGCGACCCAACGTGGGGAAGTCCACCCTCTTGAACGCGCTGCTCGGTCAGAAACTCGCCATCACATCGCCCAAACCCCAGACCACTCGCCAGCAGCTTCTTGGCGTCCTGACCCATGAGGGCTATCAGATCGTGTTCTGGGACACCCCCGGCTACATGCGCCGCACCCGTGACGCCCTGGATCGCCGCATGCTGAGCCACGTACAGGAAGCCATGCTCGCAGCAGATCTGGCGCTGTTGGTGGTGGAGCCCAAGCCCCCTGGCGACATTGAAAAAGCCCTGCTGAAAGTCCTGACCCAGGAGAAGACACCCACCATCCTGGTCATGAACAAAGTAGACACCATTGATAAACTCTCGCTGTTGCCGCTGATGGATAAGTATCTAAGCCTCAACCCTGACATGGAGATTGTGCCCATCAGTGCGATCCAATCCGATGGCACGGAGCTGCTGATCAAACTCATGGTCGAGCGTTTGCCCCAGCGTGAAGCAGAGTACGACGCGGATGAGGTCACTGACCGCTCGGAGCGATATCTCGCCTCGGAGTTGGTACGTGAACAGCTCTTCCGCACCTTTGGCCAGGAGATTCCCTACGACACCGCCGTTGAGGTCGAGGAGTTCCAGGAGGCGGACGGCGTCGGCCGGTTGAAGGACTACATCCAGGTAGTGGTGTACGTGAACAAGGCCTCACAGCGTCGCATCCTCATCGGCAAAGGCGGGGGTGCTATGAAGGACGTATCCACGGCAGCGCGCCTTCAGATGGAAGAGGTGTTCGGTCGGGAGATATTCCTTGAGGTGTGGGTGCAGGTGTGGAACGAGTGGCGTAACGACCCCATCTTCCTGGAAGACGTCGGCTATTGAACCTTAGGTTCTTCTGCTGGGGACGACTCCTCTACTTCACCAAGCAAGACCCTCACCCCTGAATCCATTCTCCATCTGTCATTCTGAGAGAGTCCTCACAGGGGGCGACCGAAGAATCTCCTGCCAAGATAACGCTTCCAAACACTTAGATGCTTCCTCGCTACGCTCATCAGAATGACATGGCAAGAGACCAGAAGCCGGTCCGGCCCGGTAACAAGAGGGCCTAAGGCCCTAAGCCACCCCGTCTTTGAGCAGTCGTATCGTCTCAAATCGGATGTCCTTGCTGCCGATACGCTCCACGATGTCCCGTAGCTTGTGTTGCCCGCTATCGAGCTGCGCCTTGCCGCTCTTCACCTCGACGAACACGATGCCCCGGGGCTCGCCCGTCGCGATGCCCGGAAACACCACGAAATCGATGGGGCTGCCAAGAAACCGTGCCTCCGTGGGGTCATAGTCGAACTCATCGAAGTAAGGTGCCATCTGCTCGGCAAACCGCCCGCCCAGCGTCTGTCGACTGCGTCGTAGGTGGTCGCTGGTAGTGGCCTCGTGCCGCAGGGTGGCACGTCGACCCCCTTTCACGAACCCTATCCAATACACCACAGTCGCCGTGACTAATACCACCGCAATTGTCACCAGAAACGCCTGCCAGGAAACTTCAATCATTAGTGTTCTCCATCTTAAGTGGGGGCACATCCCCCAAGACCCCTTGCCAGATCCCGAGTGTCGGGACTCTGGACTCCCCCGTAAGTACTCATCGCGCCAAACAACGCTTGACAATTATGGAACACGTGTTCTATTCTTGCAATCCGTCGTTGGCGATAACCTCTTTGTTAACTCCATCGCGTGGCTAAATGGGACATCTCTCCTGAGGGGGTAGAGGTGTCCCTTGCTACGTCTGCAGGTATCGATATACTAGTGCGCATACCAATCACAAGCTGACACCTGAAGGGAGCAACCATGGTCATTGGCCAATCTGACTACAACCTCACCGGCAACCTGGCAGCCTACATGGCGGAGGCACGCAACCGCCCGCTGCCGCCTAACGTGGACCGGGAGGCCAAGCATCGCATCCTGGACAGCCTTTCCGCAATCGTGTCCGGCAGCACACTGAAGCCGGGGCAGATGGCGTTGCAGTACGTGCGCACATTGGGCGGTACCCCTGAATCGATGTTGATGACCACGGGCGATGTCACATCGGCAGCCAACGCGGCTATGGCCAACGGCATGCTCGGCCACTCCGATGAGACGGACGACTTCGATCCCTCGTCCAAGGCCCACCCCGGTTGCAGCGTAATCCCGGCGGCATGGGCAATGGCTGAACGCAACGGTGCAACGGGCACGGAGCTGCTTCGCGCTGTGGCGCTGGGCTACGACCTGGCAGTCAGGATGCTCCATGCCATGAACGCGGAGCTGGTACGCAAGACCCATCGCAGCGCAGAAGGCCTAGGCTCAACGTGGGGCGCAACGGGCGCAGCCGCATCCATAGCCAAGCTGGACTCCACCCAAATGCGATACGTGCTGTCCTACGCGGCGCAGCAGGCTTCCGGTATCTGGGCATGGGTGCGCGACGAGGAGCACGTTGAGAAATCCTTCGACTTCGCGGGACTGGGCGCGAGGAACGGCG
>CAUZTE010000265.1:0-2681 GCA_963582565.1 Dehalococcoidia bacterium
GGAATCCATACAAGCATCCTCAGTGCGAAGATCTGCGCCGAAGTTGCCGTAGCATCCCTCGAACATGGCGAGTTAGGCGAGGCGGCGGCACAGCGATATCGAACTGAGTGGATGGGCACTGTGGGGCTGGAGCTGCATCGAGGAAGGTTGCTGCGCCACATGCTGGCACAGCTGACGCCAAGTGAGACCGAGCAACTCCTTCAACTATTCACGCTAAAGGAAGTCCGAGAGGTCATGGCCGCGCAAGGAGATATAGACTTTCTCGTCCACCTGTTCTCTCATCTCTTTAAACCAGCAGTGGTGTTCCGCGTGTTGCGGGCGTTGTCCCTACGGCTATGGCCCAAGCTGGCGTGGCTGTTGATCCAATGGTACCGGAGGGTATCCACGCATCATCCTGCTCCCCACGCAAGACCTGTGTAAGACATTCAACTGGTCAGTTCTATATCCAAGTACAGGAGGCCTACGTGCCGCTCATCATGGTTACCGGCGCCGCCGGGTTTATAGGCAGCGTTGTGACGCAAGCCCTTCTCAAGGAGGGCAACGAGGTATTGTCCATCGATAACCTCAGTCGTGGACATCGTATGGCTATCTCTGAGGATACGAAGTTCTTCCGTGTCAGCGTTGGCGATGGGCCTGCGATGGACAAGATATTTGAAACGTCAAAAATCGATGCGGTGGTTCATTTAGCTGGCCTTATCCAGGTTGGTGAGTCGGTAACGGACCCTGACCTCTACTATGCGAACAACCTTCGTGACAGCCTGACACTGCTGGAATCGATGCGTCGGTTCGGTGTATCCAAGATGATCTTCTCCTCCAGTGCGGCTGTATACGGCGTACCCAACCAGGTACCCATCGCAGAGGACCACCCCATCGCTCCGGTAAACCCCTACGGGGATACCAAGGCCAGGGTTGAATCGGCGTTGCACTGGTATGGGGAGGCATACGGCTTCCAGAGCGTGTCCCTGCGCTATTTCAACGCCGCGGGGGCCAGCGGGCCAGTGGGTGAAGACCATCGCCCGGAGACGCATCTGATCCCTAACGCCATCAAAGCGGCTCAGGGCCAAATCGACCACCTCTCACTGTTCGGCGATGACTACCCTACCCCTGACGGTACGGCGGTCAGGGACTACGTTCATGTTGAAGATATAGCACAGGCTCACGTGCAGGCGCTCGGCGCGCTGGGCCAACTGCCGCGTCGCGCGTACAACGTGGGGACCGGCAAGGGGTATTCCGTGCGAGAGATCATAGACATGACCGGCAGGGTGTGTCTGGCTGACGTGCCTGTGCAAGTAGAGCCAAGGCGTGCAGGTGATCCACCGGAGTTGGTGGCCGATGCCACAGCGTTGAAGACCGATCTGGGTTGGGAGCCGAAATTCCCGACTATTGAGAAAATGATTCAGGACGCGTTCCGGTGGCATCGCGACCATGAGAACGGGTATCCGGGCGGCTAGTTCACGCTGACAACGGACATATAACGTCAATCAGGGGCATTTGTGAAGGAAACCTATTGGAACACAAATGCCCCTTTGTTCGTCTAAGTATGTGTGCGATTCATGCGGGCTGATTGAGCCCGGTTTGGTTGATTCAACAAATAGCCCTAGCTGAGTACGAATCGATAGTTATCAGTTGATTTTCAAACGTAATTCGAATGGTAACTAAATGGAATTATTGGAATAACAGTTAGGGCGACTTTCTGACTGGAAACCTTGGAGGCCTGGATGCAGTACTTGGCAGTGATTAGAAACACAGATACCTTTGACCTTCATCGTGAAGAGATCATCAGGGACGCTGTCCAATTAGCGGTCATGCTCTATCGATCCAACGATTTCCCTTCCAAAACGAAGCCAACCAAGAACAGCTAGAGACACGCACCACCTGCTCGCTTAAAGCCGTGCCACGGCGCACGTGAACGCAGGCTGAGAACATACCCGACTCTCCCACTCACTTCACAACCCCAAAGACTCTCTATTACCAGCCTTGTTGGGCTTCCGGCCTCGCGATATACTTTCTGTACCAAGTACGTTGGCTTACAGCCTCCCGCTCGCTTTCCCACTTCTTGGCATCAACCCTCTGTGAAGGAACTTATGGCCGAACCACATATTGCCCTGTTGCGCAAAGGCGGAAACCATCTGCTGGCTCTGACTCGCGTTGGCGCCGACAACCGATGGTGGGCGACTGCTGCTGACGGGAAGCCATTTCGTATAACCCGGCAGCAGATCGTCTGGGAAACGGACGTGGCTGTTCTGGACTCGGGGCTAGCTCAGTGGCTGGGCGATGCCGAGAGTTTAGCGGCAGACACCAACCTTGGAGAAGCGTGGAACCTGGTTCGCGGAGAGGTGCCGGGGTTGTCGCTGTCGGACCTTGCCGATTTGGTGTGGTCTTCCCCTGTTGACGGTACCCACCTTGGGGCCATGTTGTTGTGCCTCTTCACTTCATCGTTGCGCTATTTTCAGCCTGACGGCGAGACCCTGGTTCCGCTGACCGAAGAAGCTGTGGCGCAACAGATTGAAAAGCAGGGCCAACAGCAGGAGGCAGCCGATGAAGAGTCCTCGTTCATTGCGTGGCTAGGTGGTTCTTCAGAGATCGTCGAATTGACCCCACGACAGTCTGCATGGGTGGAGACCTTACGCCAGTACGCATTCGATGGCGATTCCTCCACTGCGGCTAAAGCGGCCAAAGGT
>CAUZTE010000266.1:0-2679 GCA_963582565.1 Dehalococcoidia bacterium
AAGTTTGATTTAGCACTAGCGATAGGAGGAGAAGCTGGCCAAGGTATCGCTACACCCGGAAACATCATGGCCCGGTTGTTCATCCGCCGAGGCCTCCACTTGAACGCCTATAACGCCTATCAGTCCATCGTCAGGGGCGGACACATCTTCTTGACCATCCGGGTTTCTGATGAACCCGTTTACACCCACGGTGACAAGTTGGATCTCATAGTGTGTCTTAACCAGGACACTATGGACAGACACCTGGGACTGTTGGGGGAAGGCACTCGCGCGCTGTTCAACAGTGACACTATCAAACCTGGAGAGGCAGCAAAGGGCGTTGGGCTCTGCCCCATCCCTGTATCAGAGTTGACACAGAGTAGGAACCGACTGGTTCAGAACACCGTGGCTGTGGGCGCAACATCCTCCCTCATGGGCCTGGACTTTAGCATCCTTGAAGAGAGTCTGAAGGCGCGTTTCGCGCGTCAGGGCCAATCTGTAGTAGATGAGAACGTAGGCGTAGCCAAGGCTGGTTACGAGTACGCGGCCAAGAACTTTGAACCCTTCCCTGTTGCTGTACCGGAAAACCCTCATCCGCTTGCTCAATGGGCAGGCAACGAGGCTATCGGCATGGGCGCAGCAGCAGCGGGCGTTAAGTTCTACGCAGCCTACCCCATGAGCCCATCAACCGGCGTGCTCCACTGGTTCGCCCAGAATGCACGAGATTTGGGGATCATGGTCCGGCAGGTAGAAGATGAGATTGCTGCAGCAAACGCCATCATTGGCGCTGCCCATACCGGTACCAGAGCGATGACTGCTACCTCCGGCGGCGGGTTCGCATTGATGACCGAGGCAGTTGGCGCGGCCGCAATGATGGAGATCCCGGTGGTGATGGTAAATGTCCAGCGTGCAGGCCCATCAACGGGCGTGCCCACCAAGACGGAGCAGGGAGACCTCTGGCAGGTGCTAGGCGCCAGCCAGGGAGACTTCCCACGATTGATTGTAGCTCCTACCAATGCCCTGGACATGTTCAATACCATGTCAGAGATTTTTAACCTGACGGACCACTACCAGTGTCCAGGCCTCGTACTCTCTGACCTGTTGATCTCAGAGGGCACTTTCAGTGTTGATCCGGATGCAATCAATATGAACCCGACCATCGATCGAGGCCAACTAATCACCGAGCATTCGACCCAGAACGGATACAACCGCTACCAGAACACCGAGAGCGGTATTGCGCCACGAGCCGTCCCTGGCACCGAGGGCTATGTCCACGTTGTCTCGACCGACGAGCATGACGAGGATGGTAGCCTCATCAGTGACGAGTACACCAACCCTTACAAGCGCCGTGCCAGCGTAGAGCGGCGAGCCAGGAAATTCTCAGACACCCTAGAACGGATCTCAGCGCCAGAGCTTCAGGGCCCCAAGGATGCCGAGGTCACGCTGATAGGCTGGGGATCTACAGAGGGTGCTATCAGGGAGGCCGTTGAGTTGTTGAAGGACAGAGGCATCACTGCCAACCGGCTGCAGGTCAAATGGATGGTTCCTCTGCACGGTGATGCCATTTCAGCGGTGGTGAACAGCGCCAAGTGTCCAATCATCGTGGAGAACAACTACTCGGGCCAGTTCTACCGTTACCTTCGAAGCGAGACAGGCCTGACCATTGACAAGCACATCCGTAAATATGATGGCGAGCCTTTCATGCCACACCACATCGCAGATGGTGCACAGGAGATCCTGGCAGGCAAAGCAGACACATTTGTCCCATACCAAGAAGTGAACGTATAGGGAGAAGCAGAACATGACTACCGGAACCATTGAACTAAAAGCATCGGATTTCAAGTCTGGGATCAACCCGGACTGGTGCCCTGGCTGTGGCGATTTCGGCGTACTGAACTCGCTCCAACGCGCTTGCGCAGAGTTGGGCCTTCAGCCGCACAATATCCTAACCGTCAGCGGCATTGGTTGCTCCTCTAACCTTCCCGGGTACATCAACACCTACGGGATGCATACCCTGCATGGCCGTTCCCTGGCATTCGCTGCCGGCGCCAAGATGTCCAACCATGAGTTGACCGTCATTGCCACTGGCGGGGACGGAGACGGCTACGGAATTGGCGGGAACCACCTTGCACACATTGCTCGCCGCAACGTAGATCTCACATACATTGTCATGAACAACCAGGTATATGGTCTGACCACCGGGCAGATTTCTCCGACGAGTCGGCTTGACATGAAGACCAAGAGCACTCCTTTTGGCAACGTGGAGAGTCCCATCAACCCCATCACGTCGGCCATCATGAACGGCGCTACTTTTGTAGCCCGCGCGTTCTCCGGTGACATTCGACACACCACTTCCATCATCAAGGCCGCCATTGAACATAAGGGTTTCTCCCTTGTGGACATCTTCAGCCCCTGCGTGACCTTTAACGACGATAACTCCCACGACTTCTTCAAAGAACGGGTGACTAAGCTGGAGGATCAGAACCACGATACTGGCGATTGGAAAGCCGCCTGTGAAAAGGCTATGGCGTGGGGCCCCGTTATCAACATTGGCCTCTTTTATCAGGACCCCGATAGTAAGAGCCTGGGTGCCCGAGAGCCGATCCTTGCTGATGGCCCCATGTCATCTCGCACCTTGGAAATCACCGAGGACCAGACCAAGAAGCTTCTTGGCAAGATGATGTAGCGAGCCCATCAAGG
>CAUZTE010000267.1:0-2677 GCA_963582565.1 Dehalococcoidia bacterium
ATGCCTTCAGAGCCCGCTGAAAGCAACTTCAAGGATAAAGTTAAAATCACCGCGTACCCCACCAATGAAGGGGCGGGCATGATCTGGGCGTATATGGGACCCAAAGAGTTGCAACCTGGGATGCCGCAGCTAGAGTACCTGGACATGCCTGAAGGCCAGTTCGTGTCCACCAAGGTCATGTATGAGTCGAACTTCGTGCAGGTGATTGAGGGCGAGATCGATACGGTCCACGCTTCACTCCTCCACAGCAGCCTGGATTCCCTTTCCAAGTCTGACACAGCAACAACGGTAGGCGGAAAATACTCGTACAGGGACCGCCCGCCTCGGTTCTTTGTTGAGGATACTGACAGCGGCATCCTGATCGGCGCTCGACGTGATGCTGAGGAAGACAGCTACTACTGGCGCATTTCCCGCTGGCTCTTCCCGTACATCACCATGATCCCTCGTGAGCCACAGGGTTCCGCACGCTCCGGGCTCATCGTGCCCATCGACGACGAGAACTGCTGGTTCTTTTGGGTGCGCTGGAATCCCTTTGGCCCTCTCACACAGGGCGAGATAGACACCTACAAGCTCATGCAGGCCAGCCTGGCTCCTGTCACTTACCTTGGGCAGGCCAACAAGCGCAACGATTACCTGATCGACCGCGAAATGCAGCGAACGGTAAACTACACAGGGATACCACAGAACAATGCCCGTGCTCAGGACGCCGCGATGACGGACAGCATGGGTGCTATTTCCGATAGGGACAACGAACATCTGGGCACCACGGACATGGCTATCATCCGAATGCGGAGGCGTTTAATTTCGGCGGCACAAGCCCTGCAAGAGGGCACAGAGCCGTACGCCGCAAGCCACCCGGAGGTCTACAAGGTGCGTTCCGGCGGCGCGGTGCTTCCGCGGGACGTCTACTTCACTGAGGATCCTTCAGTACAGGAGGACATCTTCGTTAAATAGGTAGTAGCTAAATAGAAAGAGGCCCTGCAGCTCAATAGGCGACAGGGCCTCTTTCTTTGTGTTGCTGACCTAAGACTGTTGGCGACCAAGAAGCCACCATTCCAGGCTGTCCTGCAGCGCCATCCATGACGCCTCAATGATGTTGGCAGAGCAGCCCACGGTGTGCCATGTTTTATCGCCGTCTGTGGAATCGATGAGTACGCGCACCATCGCCTCAGTCCCGGTGCCTTGATCAACGACTCGCACCTTGTAGTCAAGCAGCCGTATGACTTCTACCGCGGGATAGAACTCCATCAACGCTTTGCGCGCTGCCACGTCCATTGCGTTCACCGGACCGTTGCCGCCGGCTGCAGTGTGCTTCACCTGTCCATCTACCTGTATTTTAACGGTGGCCTCGCAGGCAACACCTTCGTCGGTGATCTCCGTTGGTCTTCGGTGCTTTTCAACAATGACCATGAAATCGACGAGTTCGAAGGGTGCCTGGTACCCAGGCAGTGCTCGTCTGACCAGCATCTCAAACGAGGCTTCAGCGCCTTCATACTGGAATCCCCGGTTCTCCTGCTGTTTGATCAATTCAAGGGCGTTTTGCACTACTTCTGGCGACGCGGGAATGCCCATCTCTTCCAGCTTCTGCAACACGTTGCTCCGGCCTGCCAACTCTGAGACAAGGACGTGGTTCACGTTACCTACGCGTTCCGGGGCGATGTGCTGGTAGCTTTCAGCAACCTTCGCCACCGCCGATGCGTGAAGGCCTGCCTTGTGGGTGAAGGCGCTGGAGCCCACATATGGTTGGTACGGGTTGGGCGTCCGATTGACGATTTCACTCACGAAATGTGATACCTCAGCCAGCGAACCCAGTTGTTCGTCGGTGACGCAATCAATCCCCATCTTCATCTTGAGGTCAGCGATGACGGAAACAAGGTTTGCGTTGCCACAGCGCTCCCCGATGCCATTGATGGTTCCCTGCACCTGGGTGGCTCCAGCCATGATTCCCGCCAGGGCGTTTGCAACGGCAACATCGCCGTCGTTGTGAGGATGGATGGCTAGTGTCGCATCCGGTACATCCTCACGGAGTTTGGTCACAATAGCCGTGACCTCATGGGGTAGAGCGCCGCCGTTGGTATCGCACAGAACCACGCCGTCTGCACCGGCAGCTACGGCGGCTTTGACGCACTGTGTGGCGTATTCCGGGTTGGCCTTAAACCCATCGAAGAAGTGCTCCGCGTCCAAGAACACCGTTCGGCCATGCTTCTTGAGGAAGGAGATACTATCGCTGATCATGGCCAGGTTCTCTTCCAAGTTGGTTCCCAGCACCTCTGTAACATGCATATCCCAGGTCTTGCCCACAAGGGTGACCACGGGCGTTTCTGCCTCAAGCACATGCTTCAGAGTGGGGTCGGTTTCTGCTGATCCGTTGGCGCGACGAGTGCTGCCGAATGCGACCATCTTGGCATGGTTGAGCTTGAGGAGTTTGGCCTTCTCAAAGAACTCCACGTCCTTGGGATTTGCGCCGGGCCAACCGCCCTCAATGTAGTCGATGCCCAGATCGTCCAGTTTGCGTGCGATCTTGAGTTTGTCCTCTACAGACAGCGATATTCCCTCTTGTTGGGTACCGTCCCTAAGGGTGGTGTCGTACAGTTCAACGTGCGCCATGGCTTCCTCTCCCTAGTAGCCCTCTCCCTAGCCCCTGTATGTTTTTGTGACGGTCTGCATGCTGATTTGT
>CAUZTE010000268.1:0-2675 GCA_963582565.1 Dehalococcoidia bacterium
GTGACCAGCGTGACTGCCCGCGATATCCCGGTTACTGCGAATACGATGGCTACAGGAAGCTGAAAGGCCTTGTAGTCGATACCCGGTGCTTGCTCAATGAGGCTTTCCAGCGCTCCGATAGTCACAAAGAAGAAGAACACCGGAAATACCAACGCGGGAACGATGGCCTCCATGTCCCTGGGAATGGAACGCATCGCTCTACCGGCAACTGACACAACGTCGCGGTGGAAGCCAGAATGTTTGGCCCGTATTTCCTGCTGTTCTTTCACGATGCTACTTATTTTCAACGTCCTCGGCTGCAGCCACTTCCTCAAAACGTGCGCCTGTAACATTCAGGAACACATCGTCCAGGGTGGGCGTGTGCATCTTGATCTCTTTGACCTCCACACCTCGTTGATGCAGGGCAAGGGCCACCGGCCCAATGTGCGCGGCGCCGTTGGAGACCCGGATCATGAGTTCCGTGCCGTGGGACTCCACCTGTCCAACGGCGTCCAGAGCTTTGACGGCATCGATGGCTGACTCCGTGTCGGTTCCAACATCGGCGATGATGATGTCAGAGCCCATAGAGCGCTTCAGTTCAGCGGGAGTACCTTCAACAGCCAACAACCCGTGGTTGATGATGCCCACCTTATCGGCAAGGGAGTCGGCCTCTTCCAGGTACTGGGTGGTCAGGAAAATGGTGACGCCCAGCTCCTGGTTTATGCGCCGGACTTCCTCCCACACACGGTTACGACTGATCGGGTCGAGGCCTGTGGTCGGTTCGTCGAGGAACAGGATTTCCGGATTGTGAATCAAAGCCGCAGCCAGATCGAGTCGTCGTTTCATCCCTCCGGAGTAGGTGCTGATAAACCGTTTGATGGCATCGCCGATATCTACAAGCGAGCCAAGCTCATCAATACGCTGGTCCGCCTGACGTCGCGATAAGCCGTAGAGGTATCCCTGCAATCGAAGGAACTCAAGGCCCGTCTGCTTTGGGTCAAGGGTTGCCTCTTGGAGCGCTGCGCCAATACGAAGTCGAATCTGTTTGGGTTCAGACCTCAGGTCAAACCCGGCAACACGGGCCTCTCCCTTTGTGGGCAGCAGCAGGGTTATAAGCATACGTATCAGGGTGGTCTTACCTGCGCCGTTCGGCCCAAGAAAGCCGTATATCTGCCCCTTGGGGATAGAGAGGTCAATGCCCTTTACTGCTTCAACGTCACTAAAAGAGCGGGCCAGCCCTTTTGCTTCAATAGCCCAATCGTTCACGGCAGGTGCCTTTAATTCAGGATGCGGAGGAGTATCTAGTGTAGTGGAGTGAAGCCGTGAATGCACGAGGAGTAAAGGTGAATTTCGACGAGGGTTTAGTCTGGTCGATTCGTTGAACTTGATGAGGAGGTCGGCTCTACACCCTGGCTGGGTTTAGGGGGAGCTTCTGCCGACTCCTCTGGCGGCTTTACCGTGATGAACAACCGCCACAGAACCAGGTCGCAAATGATCTTAATGACACCACCGGCCACAAAGGGCACCGTGCTGGAGCCTGTTGTCCAGAGGATTGATGCCACCGATGGACCCATAGCGGTACCGCTGCTTCTAGCGACACTCCCGGCGCTGGCCATTGCCGAGCGTTCCTCCGGCCCCACGATGGACATGGTGTACGACTGACTGGTTGGTACGTCCATCTGCCGGAAGAACGACCGGATGAGCCACAGGGACACGGCCAGCCAGGCAAAGGGCACAAACGGTATAGCGATCATCGCCATGCTTGAGGGGATGTGTGTGAACACCATCGTGTTCACCAATCCGATTCTTCGCGCCAACCGAACAGCAACTCCCATGGACACAGCGGTCAGTACGGCAGACCCGAAGAACATCAAGCCAAGAGACCCGGGTTCAATGCCAAATTTCGTGAAGAAGAAATACGCGGCCAGGCTCTGTGCGACCAGACCGGTGCCAAAACTATCGACGCTGAAGAGGCCAGCGAGGGTGAATATCTTGCGGCGCGATTTGAGCTTGAACGGGTTCACCCACCGGGTGGCGACATCTTTAATTTCGACTTCGGAGGAGATTGAGGCATAAAACCCTGCGGCCAGCAGGTTCACTACTGAGTACGCTAAGAAGAGGACCTGATAGGATCTGATTTCCTCGACATCAAAGACACCCTGAAGGAGATCGGGTATCCCCGCTGCAAGGGCACCCAACGCCACTCCAACCGTCCCAATGATTCCAAGGAGTGCAAACGCCTCTGTTCTATGTTCAGACCTGGCGGTTGAAGCAAGGCTCGCCTGTTCCAGCGGGCCGGTGGCGCCAGAACCTCCGCCATAGCCGTGAACGCCCCGATAAAGCCGATGACCACAAGGATTGGGTACGCAGGAGTAAGCGCCAAGGAGAGTCCGCTGGCTGCGGTGAACAGGCTGATCACCACCAGCATCTTGCGGCGACCTACGGTGTCTCCGACCATGCCTGTGGCTAGCGTCCACGCAGCAGCACCAAAGCCTCCGATAGTGAGGAACAAACCAATCTCCGCAAGGGAGAAACCTCTGATATCCAGGTAGATGGCCAACACTATGGAGGCAGCGCTGTGGGCGAACGTCCGCAGGGCGCGGGCGACCATGATGGTCTGACCATCGCGGTTGACGACACTCAATGTCCGGAGAATACCCACGCACACGCCCTTACTGGCTTTAACAATACGAAAT
>CAUZTE010000269.1:0-2674 GCA_963582565.1 Dehalococcoidia bacterium
TAGAAGTCAAACGACTTAGGGGGCACGTCCTCTGCAGAAACCAAGCCCATGTGTAGGAAGCTGAGGTGGGCGGTATCAATGTCGCCCTCCATAGCCTGGACCCAGTTGCAGTTCCGCAATCCAGCGGAGTTACCTTCCAGGCTCTCTTCCATCATGTTGGGCTCAATGTCAGGCAGGGGCGGCAACGTCTCTCGAGGGCCCATGTATGCCCAGATCATGCCGTTGCGCTCAGTGAGCTTGTAGGCCTTGATCTTCACCTTGTCTTTGAAGTTGCTCTCAGCAGGCTCACTGGGCATGTCAACGCAATTGCCATTCACATCAAACTTCCACCCATGGTAGACGCAGCGCAACCCGCATACCTCGTTTCGACCGAAGAACAGGCTTGCTCGACGATGCGGGCAGTAGTTGTCAATGAGACCCAGCTCACCGTTGGTATCACGGAAGGCGATCATGTCCTCGCACAGCAACCGAAGACGAACCGGGTCGCAGTCCGGCCCGGGAAGTTCAGTTGAGAGCATCGCAGGTAACCAATACTCACGCATCAGTTCTCCCATCGGCGTGCCTGGGCCTACCTTGGTGAGTGTGTCGTTATCGAACTGTGTGAGCACGTTCGCCTCCTCTGTACATAATCTGATAGCAGTTTATGAATGCGTGAAAGGGGTGTCAAGGGAGGTAGCACTTGCCCTACCCAGGGGGGCGTGCTAGCCTCGCTCCACCAAGGCGTGGAGGCATCTATGTTGGGCGATGTGATACATGAAGTGACAGGCAACAAAGTTGGTTGGCGTGTGCTGCCGCCGGACGGGCAGGGCCCGCGGATGGAGATTTCCTACCAAGGCACCGGGAAGCTCCTTGGAGTGGAGACTGTTGAGACAGGAACCTATACCGCTGTCGCCAGGCCCAACGGAACCTTCTTTGCCGAGACCCATGGCATATCCATAGCCAGTGATGGTGGCATCATCTCCTGGGCCAGCCAGGGAATAGGCACGCCGGACGGTAAGGGTGTGGTCTCATACAGGGGTGCGATCTTCTTTGAGTCAACATCGCCTGCGTTCTCCCGGATCGGCACCGTCACTGGAGTCACCGAGTTTGAAGTCAGGGAAGATGGCCCGCTCTCCGGCAAGGTCTGGGAGTGGAAGTAATAAACCCAACGAACTGGCAAGGAGTAGCCCCATGACAACCTATAAATACGACCACATGCACCTGCGGAGTCGCGATCCGATGGCGACGGCGCAGTACTTCGAGAAGATGTTTGGCGCAACCATCCTGGAATCGGTGCAGACCGACGGGCAGTCGCGTATCGACATCGATATCAACGGGTTGCTGATTTTCCTAGCCAAGGCCAATGAGAACACGCCTGACGGCCCCTCGGTCCCCTATGTAGGTCTGGACCACTTCGGGCTGCAGGTAGACGACATCGAGCAAGCGGCGTCTGAGTTGAAGGCGAAGGGTGCGGAGTTCGTGGCTGAGCCCTACCAGCTGAGGCCAGGACTGAAGATCGCCTTCGTGAACGTGCCAGGCAACATCAGGGTTGAGTTGCTTGAGCGGGAGCGTTCCGCTCTTTAGCTGGGGGCTTGGATTGACAGCATTTTCCCATGCTGAGAACATCACCTCATGACGTCATCTCAGCCTGACTCGCCGACTGACCACACACCCAGAACCAGATTATTTACTTCTTTTGGATATCGCGAATACCGCCTGTTCTGGTTGGGCGGTGCATTCTCCAACATAGGCATGTGGGCGTTGATCTACGGGCGACTCTGGCTGATGCATGACCTCACGGATTCGCCGTTCATGTTGGGTGTGGTGACTGCCTCCAGTTTGGGGCCAGTGCTTCTGTTGTCACTATGGGGCGGGGTAGTTGCGGATCGGGTCAACCGACTGAGGCTTGTTACCGTGACAAGAGGGATGTTTGCCGGGTTGGCACTGCTCACCAGTGCCCTCATTGCAACGGACGTCATCCAACCCTGGCACCTCATCGCAATATCTCTGTGTACAGGCGTCCTTCTGTCCTTCGACATCCCATCCCGCCAGGCGATGCTGCCAAACCTTGTTGCTGAGCACCACCTGGTGAATGCAATCGCCCTCTACTCATTCCTTTCGGCAGGGTCAGCAATCATCGGCCCGGGGTTCTTCGCGCCGCTCGTCAACTTCTGGGGTCTGGAAGCGTTGTTCTTACTCATCGGCATGGCATATGTATTGACGGTGGCCATGCTCCTCATGATGAAGCCTCTGCCCCAGAAACCCACCCCTGCAAAGGGATGGCTTTGGCGCGGGTTAAAAGGGGGGATGGCGTACTCTAACAAGAACCGTATCATTCTCTACCTGCTGGGTCTGGGTATTGTTGGAGGGCTGTTCGGAATGTCCTTTGAGACGCTGCTCCCCGTCTTCGCCGATCAGGTCCTCTCCGGGGATGTGAGCCGATACGGATGGTTGTTGCTATCCATTGGTGTTGGAGGGTTAACCGGGGCAGCAACACTGGCACGAGTGGGTACACTCAACAACGCTGCAAGGATCCATCTGATTGCCGGAGCCGGGTTGGGGTTGAGTCTGATGATCTTCTCCCAAATCACCTGGTTCCCCGCCTCCGTAGGGGCGCTGGCGATTGTAGGTGGCTTTAGCGTGATGTTCCTCACGGTCAACAACACCATGGTTCAAGGCGTAGTGGACGAGGAGT
>CAUZTE010000270.1:0-2672 GCA_963582565.1 Dehalococcoidia bacterium
ACTCAAGAGGTGTTGAAGGCGCTGGCGGGGTTGGAAATTGCTATAGGTACCAAGTGCCTGGTAGTGAACGAGACCAACTCTCAAAAGGAGCTGTGGCAGGCCTGTCACAACCTCCAACGAGTGAAGTCTATTCCTGCAGCAATAGTGAATACGGTAGACCTGCTGAACTATGACCACCTGGTGTTGAGTGTTCAGGCAATCCGGCACCTTGAGGCGCTTTGGGCGGAGGAACGTCCCAGGCTGCCAGCGCGTAGGGATGCCGAAGTTGCCACCGCTCAGGGTGGGGAGTAAACGCTATGACAATGGCACAGTTGACCAGTGTACTTGTCGGTCCTGTAGTGACTGAGAAGAGCACACGCCTACAAGAAGACGATAAGTTCACCTTCCAGGTTGCTTTGACTGCCAACAAGACGCTGGTGAAGCAGGCAGTTCAGACGCTCTTTGGCGTGAAGGTACTGAAGGTGACCATCATTAAGATTCCTGGTAAGAGGAAGCGCTTTGGGCCTCGGATGGTCAAAGGGCCTGACAAGAAGAAGGCTATTGTGACATTACAGGCCGGACAGAAGATTTCCGTGTTTGAGGGAGTATAAGAATGGGCCTTAAGACATTCAAGCCCATTACCCCAGGTCTTCGCACACTGGTGCGACCCGACTTTGCTGAGATTACGAAGAGCAAGCCGGAGCGCTCACTGTTGGCACCGTTGCGCAGACATGGTGGCCGTAACGTACAAGGCAAGATGACGGTTCGCCATCGCGGCGGCGGTCACAAGCGCCGGTATAGAATCATAGACTTCAAACGCAGGGACAAAGCCGGAGTACCCGGTGTTGTTCACAGCATTGAATATGATCCCAACCGATCGGCACGTATCGCGCTCATCCACTATATAGATGGCGAAAAGCGGTATATTTTGTGGCCGATCAATGTCAAGGTGGGCGACCCCATCATGTCCGGTGAGGAAGCAGAGATTCGTCCAGGGACCGCAATGCCCCTGAGGGCGATGCCTCTGGGTTCTGTCATCCATAACATTGAACTCATCCCGGGCAGGGGCGCGCAGATGGTCCGCACAGCGGGCGGCAGCGCACAGCTCATGGCTCGTGAAGAACGGTATACCCAGATCAGGCTCCCTTCCGGCGAGATCCGGAGGGTGTTGAGTGAATGCTACGCAACTATCGGTCAGGTTGGTAACTCTGAACATCAAGCTACCACCATCGGCAAAGCAGGCCGTAATCGATGGCTTGGCAAGCGACCGGAAGTGCGCGGCAAGGTGATGAACCCGCGGGACCATCCACACGGTGGTGGTGAGGCTCGTAACTCCATTGGTCTGAAGTATCCGAAGACCAAGTGGGGCAAGAATGCCTTGGGTGTGAAGACACGCCGAAACAAGGATACGAACCGGTTTATCATAAAACGACGAAGGATAGGCTATGGGACGCTCCGTTAAAAAGGGGCCTTTCGTTCACCCTAAGCTGCAAAAGCGGGTGGATGTGGCTCAGCGAACAAGTGAAAAGATGATCATCAAAACATGGTCACGGGCCTCTATGATCATGCCGGACTTTGTTGGATTGACCATTGCTGTGCATGACGGCAGGCGCCATGTCCCGGTATACCTGACGGAGAACATGGTGGGTCACCGGTTGGGCGAGTTTGCTCCAACCCGGACGTTCCGTGGACACGCAGGCAGAAGTGAACGAACTACCAGGCCCCAAGGCTAAGGGGAAAGAGGAACACCGTGTCAGTACGGGCAATACATAGAAATTTCGGCATGTCGCCACAGAAGGTGCGACGGGTCTTGGGGTTGATTCGCGGTAAGCGGGTTGATGTGGCTTTAGCTGCGCTCCAATACGTGCCCAGCCCCACAGCACTAGCCGTTTCCAAGGTGATCCGGTCTGCAATGGCGAATGCTGAGAACAACAGGTTCATTACGCCTGAATCGCTGAAGGTGGTTGCTGCTTATGCAGATGATGCACCAAGACTCAAGCGGTTCCGGCCACAGTCTCGCGGACGTATCAGTCCGATTATCCGTCGGTCGTGCCATATCACCGTCATCGTAGACCAGGAGGGTTAAGGCTTTGGGCCATAAGACACATCCAATAGGATTCCGACTAGGGATCATCAAGGAATGGGATAGCCGGTGGTTCGCCGCCAAGCACAAGGACTATCGCAATACCTTGCAAGAGGACTTGCGCCTGCGTAACGCCATTCTGACAAGGTACCCGGAAGCCGGGATACCGAAAGTTGAGATTGAGCGAGGCCCTCAGGACGTTTCCGTGGTGATCTGGACTGCCAGGCCCGGGATTGTCATTGGGCGGCAGGGTCAACGAGTTGAAGAGATGCGTCAGGCCCTAGAGGCACTGACGGAACGCCGGGTTCGTATCTCCGTTCAGGAGGTTCGACAGCCGGAGATGGTAGCGGCACTGGTGGCGCGTAACTGCGCCGAGCAGCTGGAACGTCGGGTAGCACATCGTCGAGCGATGCAGCAGACCGCACAGCGTTCCATGCAAGCCGGAGTCCAGGGAGTAAAGATCATCGTTGGTGGTCGATTAGGTGGCGCGGAGATCGCTCGGACGGAAAAGGTGATGATGGGCAGAGTGCCGCTTCACACCATTCGAGCGGACGTGGATTTCGCGATAAGCGAAGCCCGCACAGCCATGGGCCGCATCGGTGTCAAAGTC
>CAUZTE010000271.1:0-2667 GCA_963582565.1 Dehalococcoidia bacterium
GGTGGGTTGCTGATGGGTGGTCTAGCCCAGGTGTCGGACGCGCCGATGGCACTGCTGGTTGCGGGGTTTGTGACTGTGCTGGGTACAGCGGCGTTTGCCATATCAATAGTGCGGAAGTGGTGCCCCCAGCGGGGTTCGAACCCGCGATCTCCACCTTGAAAGGGTGGCGTCCTTGGCCGCTAGACGATGAGGGCATTCCGAAACACTAAAAACAGTATAGCTTGGGCTATGGGTAGAGGGCCAGCGCTTTCAGGCCTGTGGACTCTGGTAGCCCAAACATCACGTTCATATTCTGTACCGCCTGGCCCGCTGCGCCCTTCACCAGGTTATCGATGGCGCTGACCACGGTAAGGCGATCCGTCCGCAGGTCGATAGTCGGGTAGATAACGCAGTCGTTGTTGCCAAGGGTGTGCTTGGTGTGCGGCGGCTGGGCCACAACCTTCACAAAACCCTCGTCGCGATAGAAGTCGTTGTAGACCTCACGGAGTGCAGCAATCCCGGCTTGGCCACTTGGCAGCGCGCCAGGTTTCAGCGATGCATAGCAGCTGCTCAGGATCCCCCTGGTCATGGGAATGAGGTGCGGCATAAAGGTCACACTAGCCTCCTGACCGGCTACCAACCCCAACTCCTGGGATATCTCCGGCAGGTGGCGGTGGCCGTCCATTGAGTACGCCCGTACGCTCTCGTTCACTTCTGAGTAATGGGTGGTCATGCCAAGTCCACGCCCGGCGCCGGAGACGCCCGACTTGCCATCGACGATGACATCGGGATCGATGATGCCCGCTTTGACCGCAGGGGCAAGGGCGAGGATGGCACCGGTGGGGTAACACCCTGGGTTGGCTACCAATCCGGACGCCGCGACCTCTGCCCGATGCAGCTCAGTGAGGCCGTAGACTGCGTCTTCCATGAGTTCAGGGAACGGGTGTTGGACGCCGTACCACTCCTCATACTCAGGCACACTCTTGAGTCGAAAGTCGGCGGAGATGTCCACAACCTTCACGCCGCGCTTGTAGAAGGGGCCGCACGCCTCTGCGCTGGCTTTGTGGGGGAGGGCTGAGAACACAATGTCCACAGACTCCTCTATGTCTTCAACGATTGGGAGGTCAGTGGCATGCAGGTGGGGAAACACCTCTGAGAGGCGTTTACCGGCTTCGCTTCGTCCCGTAACACTCACCAGCTCAGCTTCAGGATGGTTGGCCAGGATACGAGCAAGCTCACTCCCCGCGTAGCCAGTGACGTTCAGGATACCGACCTTCATGATTCCCTCCACGGTAATAAGGGCGAGCAATACTCAAAATAGATACGCCCGTACGGAAAAGTATACGGCGAGGGCGGGCATACGCGCAACGAAATCGCTTCTGCGATGCTAGCGGGGTGTTTCCAGCAACATCCGGTACACCAACAGCAACGCCTGCACAACGGCCCGTCGCTTTACCAGGGGGCGATTGGGCGGAAAGCGCATCTCTGTGCTTTGGGTGATGCCTTTCATTGCAACGCCGACGTACACGGTTCCCGCTTCGATGCCGTCCTGCGGCCCAGGACCAGCAACACCGGTTATACCGATACCAACATCGGCCTCAAGTCCGTCACGGACGGCTTCTGCCATTGCCTCTGAGACCTTGGCACTGACAACGCCATGCTCCTTAATGAGGTCAGCATCAACGCCGGCAATGGACTTCACCTCTGTGGCGTAGGTGACCAGGCTACCCCGGAAGTAGGCCGATGAGCCGGGGACATCGGTGACAACGCTTGCCAGAAGCCCGCCGGTGCACGATTCCATTGCTGCCATGGTCAGGCCCTTTTGCTGCAACAGCGTGCCAACCCGTTCCTCCGGCGTCTCATCGTCGACACCCCAAATGGCTGGTCCAAGGGTTTTGACTATCTCTGCCTCCATGGGCTCCATGAGGGCGCGGGCCTCCATCTCCGTAGGTGCTTTGGAGATGATGCGGAGGTGGATGCCGTCCTGTCGAGCGTAGATACCAAGGTATGGGTTTTCCTGACCGAACAGCTCACCGACCTGCTCACCGACAAGTGCCTCGCCTAGGCCAATGGTCTTGAAGGTTCTGGAGAGGATGACCGTGCCCTGAGAACGCTCCTTGAGGCGCGGTGCGGCTTGCTGTTCCCACATGAGGACCATCTCATTAGGGACTCCGGGCATGGCGATGATGATGATGCCGTTCTTTTCAGCCCACCAGCCGGGTGCGCTGCCTATTGGGTTAGGCAAGATGGTCACAGAGGGGATGTGGGTAGCCTGCTTGGTGTTGCTTTGCGGCATCTCCTGGCCTCGCCCCTTGAAGTAACTCTCCAGGTCAGCAACCAGCTTCGGGTCTGTCTCTATGGTTTCACCAAACGCTATGGCAATGGCATCTCGGGTGATGTCGTCCTTGGTAGGTCCAAGGCCGCCAGTGCAGATTATGACGTCAGAACGCGCCATCCCTCTATGCAGGGTAGCGACCATCTCGTCGACTTCGTCCGCCATGACGGTGACGGTGTGCAGTTCAACGCCCAGGGCCGGAAGCCTGGCGGCGATGTGGGCTGAGTTGGTGTCCTGCGTCTCGCCCATGAGGATTTCCGTGCCAAAGGCCAATATTTCAGCGCGCAATGTACTCTCCCTTTGAATGTGCTGTGAAACCTGTGGAGTATAGGCGAGGGTGTAGGTAGCCGCAA
>CAUZTE010000272.1:0-2653 GCA_963582565.1 Dehalococcoidia bacterium
AGCCTCACACCAGCGGGGCGGAGGAGTTATCAGTGGAAGGCATAGCCCTTTCTGGCGGCGCGGGCACATTAGCGCTTTTATTCGCGATTGTCCTAGCGTACAACGTTATCAAAGCAGACCAGGGCAACAGCAAGATGCAGGAAATCGCCAAAGCCATCCAAGAAGGCTCACAGGCATTCCTAAAGCGAGAGTACAGTTTCCTGGCATTCTTTGTTGCCGCTGTGGCGGTCGTTCTGGTAGTTGTGATTGATTGGCGTACAGCGTCTGCATACGTTGCAGGTGCTGTCGTATCAGCAGCTACGGGTTACCTGGGTATGATGGTTGCAACCAGGGCCAACGTCCGAACCACAGCTGCGGCCTCTAAAGGGTTGAACCCTGCCTTGCGCGTGGCTTTCTCCAGTGGCGCAGTTATGGGACTGATGGTTGTCGGACTGGGCCTAATAGGTGTGTCCGCTCTCTACATCATCTTTGGTGAATTTGCCGCGAATGGCTCGGATACCATAGCGGAACAATCACAAGACATCATGAAGTGGATCGTTGGCTTCAGCTTCGGCGCATCCTCCATCGCTCTGTTCGCCAGGGTGGCGGGTGGTATCTACACCAAGGCAGCCGACGTTGGCGCTGACCTGGTAGGTAAGGTTGAGCAAGGGATTCCGGAAGACGACCCCCGTAACCCGGCTGTGATTGCTGACAACGTTGGTGACAACGTAGGCGATGTGGCCGGCATGGGCGCCGACCTGTTCGAGTCCTATATCGGGTCGATTATCGCAGCAATGGCGTTGGCGGTGTTTTCCGCGGGAGCTGTCGGCGGAAAAATTCCTTCGTTTACTGACCTCTATTCACCATTTATCATGTTCCCACTTCTCATCGCAGCGGGTGGAATCGTTTCTTCAATCGTAGGGACGTTCTTCGTGCGAGCAAGTGAGACCGCTTCTTTCAGCACCCTTCTTTGGGCGCTACGACGGGGCGTGTTGGTGGCAGGTGTCCTGGTTGTAGGGTTTACCTTCGCCATCTCACAGATACTCGATTTCCCAGGAGATACAGGTATTGAGTTGTTCTACTGCGTCCTTATCGGGCTCGGTGCGGGAATCGTTATTGGCTACATGACAGAGTTCTACACTTCCTTTGATTACTCCCCCACCAAGACGGTGGCCAAGAACTCTGAGACAGGCGCCGCGACCTTGATTATTGAAGGTTTCGCTAGTGCCATGCAGAGCACGGTTGTACCCGTACTTGTTGTGTCCGCCGGTATATGGGGTTCATTTGAACTCTTTGGGTTCTACGGTGTCGCCATTGCGGCAGTAGGAATGCTCTCTACTTTGGGCATCACCCTGGCGACTGACGCCTACGGCCCTGTTGCCGATAACGCAGGCGGGATAGCTGAGATGGCCCAACTGCCCGAAGAAGTCCGTCAACGCACAGATGCGTTGGACTCTCTGGGTAACACTACGGCAGCTACAGGTAAGGGCTTCGCCATCGGCTCTGCGGCCCTGACATCTCTGGCCCTGATGGCTGCCTACGCCCAGGCAGTGGGCATGGATACAGCTAGCCTTCTGGACCACAGAACCATGGTGGGCCTGATGGTAGGTGCCATGCTTCCGTTCCTGTTCTCTTCCCTCACGATGCAAGCAGTCGGTAGAGCGGCTTTCGCCATCGTCGTAGAAGTCCGGCGCCAGTTCAGGGAAATTCCAGGGTTGATGGACGGCACCGGGAGGCCTGACTATGCCCGATGTGTTGACATAAGCACACAAGGTTCGTTGAAAGCAATGATTCTCCCAGGCGTGCTGGCAGTGGTCGCCCCGGTGATTATGGGTTCACTTCTTGGCGCAGAGGCCCTCGGCGGTATGCTGATGGGTGCCATCGCTTCAGGCTTCATGCTTGCGGTCACCATGGCGAACGCAGGAGGCTCTTGGGACAACGCCAAGAAGTACATTGAGGCCGGAGCCCACGGCGGTAAGGGTTCTGATGCCCACAAGGCTGCCGTTGTCGGTGACACCGTTGGAGACCCCTTCAAGGATACATCTGGCCCGTCTCTGAACATCTTGTTGAAACTCATGTCCATTGTGGCATTGGTCTTCGCACCGTCGTTCATCTAAGACAGGGTTCTTTCTGAGAAACCAACGAAGCCGCAGTTACCGGGTCTAACCCTGGGGCTGCGGCTTCGTTACATGGTTAGCAGGCGTGATACACTACGCGTATGGGACGTGAAGCCGCTCCCTTGCAGCGTTCGCCTGCTTACAGATAACCAAGGCAGAGGCCTTTAATGTTGCGATCCAGGTCAGTTATGACCCTGGCTCCCATAACGACGATTATTGCTCTCCTAGCGATGGCTTGTTCTAGTTCGCCCGTTTCCCCTACCTCTACACCTCCTACGTTCGCAACAAACACCGTTCCAACCGCCGCAACCGTGACTCCTGGTACGTCAATCACACCTCCAGAGACGGGTGTACCTCAAATTCCCTCAGTTGAGCCCCCTGACATCTCAGTTCAACCAATCGCTCTGGATGGCTGGGCATCCGCTTTGATCGTCTCTTCAACTCCCAATGCAACAGAGAGTACCGAAATACAACGAGACGGTGCCATTTATGTGAGTTGGGCGATAACAAACGATGGTTCTGATTCAGCTAACAGTCCTTTTTCTATAGACTTGCTT
>CAUZTE010000273.1:0-2642 GCA_963582565.1 Dehalococcoidia bacterium
AATCACCTTGGGGAAGCGGGCACGCAAGGTATCAACGACTTCTCTGGTGTCATCAACGCTCAGCGTCGTCTGGGTCAGTACCACCACCTTGCTGGGGTCAGGCACCTGAACCGCCTCAGCCTCTTCCACCGTCTCAACAACAATCGTCCGGTCAGGCGCTTCCCCTGACGTGCCAATGGTCTCCGGATGGTCCCTGTGGCCTACCAGTAGGACAGTGTGGCCATTCCCGCCAAACTTCACCGCCTCTACATGCACCTTGGTCACCAGTGGACACGTAGCATCCAGCACATTCAGGCCGCGTCGTTCGCCTTCCCTCCGCACGTCCGGAGATACTCCATGCGCGCTGAAGATGACCATGCCCCCGTCCGGTACTTCATCAAGTTCATCGACGAAGATGGCGCCCTTTGCGCGCAGGTCATCGACGACGAAGGGGTTGTGGACGATTTCGTGGCGGACGTAGACGGGGCTGCCGTACTTCTCGAGCGACAACTCGACGATGTCGATTGCCCGCACAACGCCAGCGCAGAACCCTCGTGGTGAACCTAAAATAACTTCCATGTGCCCATGCTACTCCGTGTTCAACCGTTGCTCAACTCATCGGGCTCTTCGTCCTGCTCGGCGTCGTCATCATCGCCAAAGAGAGTGAGCTGCGGGTTGTCCGGCTCTTCACCGAAATGGGAGACGCCCACGCCAATCAAGCGAAACCACCGGCCCGGCGATATCTCCCGCTCCATGATGATCTGCGCCACCGCGTCAATCTGGTCGGCGTCGGAGACGGGGTGCGTGACCGTCATCTGTCGAGTGAACGTGGTGAAGTCGGACAGGCGC
The DNA here is from genome assembly GCA_963582565.1 of Dehalococcoidia bacterium. Lineage (GTDB taxonomy): Bacteria > Chloroflexota > Dehalococcoidia > Lucifugimonadales > UBA1127 > UBA1127. The sequence goes on from CAUZTE010000273.1 coordinate 829, forward strand.
AGCTTCAATGTAACCGTCTTCCCCTGCAGCCCTGAGCCCTCAAGGTGACCTGCCACCCGCTCGCTCTGCTGCCGCACGATGGCGCGTAAATCCTCAAGTTCAGTTATGTCTTCAACCAGCGTGGTCTCCGCGCTGACGGACTTGGCTTCCCGCTCAGTGATTACAGGTTGGTCGTCCTGGCCCATCGCCATCAGTCGCATCTCCGGGCCACGTTTGCCAAACCGCTGGATGAACCATGACTCAGGCCTTTCGGCCAGCTGCCCGATGGTGTTGATGCCGTCCGGCTTCAAGCGTTCAGCAGTCTTCGGCCCTATGCCCCAGAGCTTGCCCACCGGTAGCGGCGCGAAGAAAGCGGCCTCGGTGCCCGGTGGGACCACGGTCAGGCCGTCAGGCTTGTCGAAGTCAGAAGCCACTTTGGCAACGGACTTGCACGTGGCCACGCCTACGGAGATGGTTAGCCCCACGTCCATCTTGACTCGCAGCTTGATCTCCCTGGCAATGGCCTCAGCCGTCCTGTCCTCTGTGACCACGTCGGTAACATCAAGGTAGGCCTCGTCCAGCGATAGGGGCTCAACTAGCGGCGTCACGCGATTGAAGATGGCTCGTATCTGTTGCGATATCTCGCGGTAGCGGTCGAAGCGGGGGCGCACGATGATGGCGTTGGGGCATCGCCTGACGGCGGAGCTCATGGGCATGGCGGAGTGGACGCCGAACTTCCTGGCCTCGTACGATGCTGCAGCGACCACGCCCCTCGATGTTGGGGAGCCGCCGACGAGCACAGGTTTACCTCGGATAGTCGGATCGTCGTACTGCTCTACAGACGCGTAGAAGGCGTCCATGTCAGCGTGCAGGATGTGTCTCAAACCGCTCCTCGTCCACGGTGTGATGCTTAATGGAACCATACATTATTTAGCACGGATGTGCCAATCAGCTAACGAGTTGGTCCAGGTTTGTGCTACACGCCTTTAACCGCCACAGCCCGTGTCATCGTGGCACGGATTCGGGCTGCCTTGGGACCCTTATAGGCATCGGAGTGGTACCAGCTTTGTAGGGCATCCATACTGGGAAACTCCAGCACAACAATGCGCTTGGGCTCCCAGCCACCCTCCAGCGCCGTTGCCGCTCCCCCTCGGACGATGTACGTGCCACCAAAGGGTTCCAGCGTGGCCGGAACCTGCTCGCGATATTCCTCGAATGCTGCCGCGTCCTGGACTTCGATGTCTGCAATGAGATACGCCGCCATGATTCCTCCCTTAACTGCTATGCGTAATAAGAAAACCAGCCGCCCCTTCGAAGGTGACGACTGGTTCTGCGCTTACGATATTAGGTTGACGGGCTATTAAGCCGCTGGTGCTGCTCCGCCACGTCGACCGCCTCCGCCTCCACCACGTGGTGCTCCACCGCCGCCGCCCCTTGGCCTACGTGCTGGTGCTGCTGCAGGTGCCGCCGCTGCCGCCGGTGCTCCGGTGCCGATACCCGCTGCCGCTGCTGCCGCGCCCTGGGCCGCTCCGCCCTCTGATAGGCATGCGTCGCAGATGCGGTGGGACGTTGTCTTGAACAGTCCCGGCAACTTGATCCGAGTGATGACCTTGTTGCAGCGTGAGCAGACCGATGTGTGCCAAACTTCCCGTGACGGATTCTTGAATGTTCCCATAGTTGTTGTGTTCTCTCCTGGCCCTGTAGGGCATTTATGCCCCAAAAGGGCCTTTGCTTTCAATGCGTTAACCCACAGTGTAACAGAAAGCGCCACAGGTACAAAGCCTCGTGCCGTAGGCCATACGCGCTTTAGTCCCCACGCCGCAGCGACACATGTA
>CAUZTE010000274.1:0-2625 GCA_963582565.1 Dehalococcoidia bacterium
CGCAGTGAAGCAGGTTTGCGATGCCCGCTTGAGTGAAGGACTGATGATCCAGGAGGATGCAGACCGTTTCAATGCATCCGCAGAGAAGAACAATCCGCTTGACCCGGCAACAGGGCTGGAGCCGCTAATCCAGGCAGGAGCGTTCCGAGGCGTGTAGGGTGTTTAACACCCTCTGCTTACCGCCACATGTGGGGCATTCCATCTGATGGTTTGGAAGCCTCAGTGTGCTTGTACCTTGCGCGAGTAGGCTTGCTTACCTCGTAGAATCCGGTGCCAAAGGCTGGTAAGCCGACCCGCTAAGCGGGTAGCATGGATGTATGACAGATATGAATGACGTCATCATCGTTGGTGGCGGAGCAGCAGGGTTGATGTGTGCGATAGAGGCAGGAAGGCGAGGCAGGCGCGTCCTAATCCTGGAGCACGCAGACAAGGTGGGCAAGAAGATACTCATCTCCGGTGGTGGACGATGTAACTTCACCAACCTTGGCGCAGTACCTGAACTGTACCTCAGCCAGAACCCCCGGTTTGCCATATCGGCGTTGAGTCGGTATACAAGCGCCGATTTCGTAGACCTGGTTGAACAGCACGGCATCCCCTACCACGAGAAGACGCTGGGGCAGCTCTTCTGCAACGGTTCCTCTGAACGCATCCTGGAAATGTTGCTCCATGAGTGCAGCGAAGCCAACGTTGGGATATGGACATCGTGCACCGTGACAGGCGTGACACGTGGGGAAGAGGGGTTCACTTTAGAAACCTCGGATGGCTCCGCATCGGCAGAGTCCCTCGTCGTAGCGACCGGCGGGTTATCCATACCCAAGATGGGGGCGACAGGCTGGGCTCACTCTCTGGCAAGACAGTTCGGCCTCAAGTTGACGGGCGTCAGACCGGGCCTGGTGCCGTTGACCTTCAACCCTCCAACCCTGGACCTGTTCAGCAACCTCTCCGGTGTCTCACTGGACGCAGCAGTCACCTGCGATGGAGTCACCTGGCGGGAGAGCATGTTGTTTACCCACCGTGGACTCAGCGGCCCGCCAGTCCTTCAGGTTTCATCACACTGGCAGAAGGGGCTTGAAGTGGAGATAGACCTCCTGCCGGCCGTTGAAGACCTGCAGGCCCACTTTGAGACCGAGCGTGCAAAGCACCCCGGCACCGAAGCGGCCACCGTAGTTGGTCGATTGATGCCGAGGCGTGTTGCGCAGTCCGTGTGCGGTTCGCTGGCTACGCGCCCACTGAAGTCATTATCAAATGCAGAGCTTGCTGAACTCGCGGAGTCGCTGAAACACTGGGTTGTGATGCCTGACGGCACAGAAGGGTACCGCACAGCAGAGGTCACCGTGGGTGGCGTTGATACAGCGGGGTTGTCATCGCGAACAATGGAAGCGAGAGACGTTGCCGGGCTGTATTTCATTGGAGAAGCCGTGGATGTCACCGGCCCCCTGGGCGGTTATAACTTCCAGTGGGCATGGTCCTCTGGCTACTCTGCGGGGCAGGTGGCATGACCGATAACTTTGCTGATTTCGTAATGTGGCTTACGAAGAACAGCTATTTCTGTTATACTGCTTGCAACGGCACACTTCCGACAGCCCCACAATAACCTCTGGGTTTGGCAAAGAACCACATTAGTTTCTTGCACCTCCCCATTGTTCATGCCGCGCTGACGGTCCTGTACCGACCATACATAATCAAGGAGTCAGCGCTTTGACGTCTTCTACAACCCTTCGCCGAGGGGCGAAACCTAATGCTAGTGCCCCGCACCGCGATTCACATCCTGCAGTTTGTACTGCATGTGGCGCAAACACCACGGTTCCCTTCATCCCACGACCCAACCAGGCTATCTACTGCCCAAGCTGCTTCAGATTGCAGAACCGGCAGAACCCCGCTGCCAGCGAAGTAAACCCTGTAGACAATGCACGCTTCGCAGACGTATTCCCAGACATGACCCTCATGCCCTCGACAAGAGTTGCTGTGGGCGAGATGGGGATTAAGGACCCTACGCCGATTCAAACCGCCACGATTCCCGTCATGCTTGCTGGGAAAGACGTGATTGGACAGGCTCGAACAGGCTCCGGAAAAACCCTGGCCTTTGCCATTCCGATGGTTGAGCACGCCGATCCGACCAAACGCGGCGTTCAAGGACTGGTTCTGGTTCCAACTCGCGAACTTGCCATGCAGGTAGCCGAGGTGGTTCAAAGACTGGCCAAACGACGTAATCTTACCGTTACACTTCTTTATGGCGGGCGTTCACTCTCCCCTGAAGTCAGGGCACTTCGAGGTGGGGCGCAGATCGTCATTGGTACGCCGGGCCGAACGCTTGACCATCTGAAAAGGGGTGGTTTGGTTCTGAAGAACCTTAAGATGTTTATCCTGGATGAGGCCGACGAGATGTTGGACCAAGGTTTCCAGCACGATGTTGAGGCTATCCTGGAAGCAGCACCTGCGGGCAGGCAGATGGCACTGTTCTCAGCAACGTTGCCTGACTGGGTGGCGAAGACCGCACACAAGCACCTCCACGAGCCTGAGATGGTTGCAGTGGACGCTGATGGTGCCCAACCCCCCGAGATTGAGCACAAGATCTATGAGATTGATAAGAATCACAAGCTGGATGCCCTTCGTACCTACCTGGAC
>CAUZTE010000275.1:0-2624 GCA_963582565.1 Dehalococcoidia bacterium
CCAAACGGAATGCCGATACCGTGGGAGAACGTGTAGTGTGGAGTGCCTCCCGTAGGGTTTGTTGTATCAGGGTTGGAACGTAGAGGCCCATCGCAGAACAGTCCTGTTTCCGGCGTCGGTTGGCAAAACGAATAGCGATACGATTGACCAACGGTGGCCGGTGGTAGGGCCTTGATGAAGAACAAAAGCTCCGGTATTGGCGTCGGAACAGGCGCTGGAATTGGGGTTAAGATCGGCCTGGGCGTAGCTGATGGCGAGGGAATCGGCGTGTCAGCCAAGGTCGGTGTTGGCGAAGGTGCCAGTGTTGGTACAGGGATTGCTGTCGACGTAGGCTCAACGGGGGGACTCGAGCCCCCGCATGCAACAGCTAATAAAGCTAATGAGAATATCGCCAAGACACCTGAATGAGTCAAAGCCCAATGCACTTGGAGCCTCCTGACTTCGTCAGCGATGAACCAGCCACAGTCAGTACCAATCACGGTCAGTATCTGTTTCAAGTCAGCCACAGTCAACGCTCAGCCAAATCCGATGGCCCTTCCATCTACCGACTCACTGCACTATCATTTCGGACGACATTCAACAACAACGAGGTATACATGATTTCTTTTATCGGGGGCACAGGCCCGGAGGGCAAAGGGCTGGCGCTGCGTTTCGCCATAGCTGGTGAGCGGGTGTTCATCGGCTCACGTGACGCCGAGCGAGGCCTGGCAGCAGCCAAGGAAGTCCAGGAGCTGCTCCCGGCGGGTCTGCCCAAGGACTACATTCGCGGCGGCTCCAACGAAGAAGCAGCGGGCACCGGTTTCGCGCAACTCGGCGACGCAGTGTTCATCGCGGTGCCCTACGCGGCCCACAAGGACACGCTAACAGCCCTGGCGGCATCCTTAAAGGACAAGGTAATCGTCAACGTCGTCGTGCCGCTGGCCTTCGAGAAGGGTCGGGCGAGCGCAACAATCGTAGAAGCTGGCTCCGCAGCAGAAGAGGCTGCCCAAATACTGCCGGAGTCCAAGATCGTCAGTGCCTTCCACAACATCAGTGCGGCAGACCTCATGGTTCCCGACCGCAGTCTGGATTGCGATGTCATCGTGTGCAGCGACGACGATTCCGCCAAGACGCGCATCATGGGGCTAGCGGAGATGATCTTGGGGGTACGCGCCGTGAATGGCGGCGGGCTGGCGAACTCACGCTACGTGGAAGACCTGACGGCATTGCTGCTGAACATCAATCGCACGTACAAGGCGCACTCATCCATTCGCATAACCGGCATCTAGGCAGGATTCATCCTGCACCTATGTTCCCTGACGGGCCACTGGCTAGGATTGGGCTCCGCACCATGCTATCAAAGATTAAATTCCAAACCAGGAAAAGGGAGAAGTAATGACAACAATCCCTGAAATGGATCAAGGCAAGGCAGACGCATTCGCAGACCGGATGATGGGGGTACTCAATAACGCCTCTACCGCCATGATGGTCAGTCTTGGCCACAGGACGGGGTTGTTCGACGCGATGGGTGATATGCCTCCATCGACCAGCCAGCAGATTGCCGACGCAGCAAAGTTGAACGAGCGCTACGTCCGTGAGTGGCTTGGTGGCATGGTTGTTAGCAGAGTCGTCGACTACACACCTGAAGGCAAGACGTACGCCCTTCCGCCGGAACACGCAGCATTCATGACCCAGGCCGCCGGTTCGGACAACCTGGCCACCTTTGCCCAGTTCTTCTCCCTCTTTGGACTGGTTGAAGACAAGATTGTGGACTCCTTCCACAAGGGCGGCGGCGTCCCCTACTCGGAATACCCCACCTTCCAGAAGATCATGGGTGAAATCAGCTCCATGGTCCACGATGCATCTATGGTGGACACCATCGTACCCCTAGTTCCCGGCATGACGGAGAAGCTTGAGCAGGGCATAGATGTTGCGGACATCGGATGTGGCCAGGGTCGTGCGATCAACGTGATGGCAAGAGCGTTCCCCAAAAGTCGCTTTGTGGGCTACGACTTCTCCGACGATGGTCTCAGCACCGCCCGTAACGAAGCCAAAGCCTGGGGACTGACGAACGCGACCTTTGAGGCCCAGGACGTCTCCGACCTCGCCGTAAAAGGCAAGTACGACTTCATGACGTCCTTCGATGCCATCCATGACCAGGCCAAGCCCGGACAGGTGCTTCAAGCCATCGCAGATGCCCTCAAGCCCGGTGGCACGTACCTCATGGTTGATGAGGACTCCTCAACCCACCTGGAAAAGAACCTCGATCATCCCATCGGCCCCCTGCTCTTTGCGTTTTCCGTCTTCCATTGCATGACGGTGTCGCTGGCGCTTGGCGGCGAGGGCCTTGGTACTGTCTGGGGCGTAGAACTCGCCCAGGACATGTTGGAAGCGGTAGGCCTGAAGGTCGAGGAGATCAAGCGCGTTGAAGGCGATATTGAAAACGCATACTTCATCACGACCAAGCCCGCCTAATCAGTGTTAGCCCTGCACCTTTATACCTGACGCCTGCCGAAGAAAATAACCTTCCTTTAATGTCATTCTGAGGGAGTGCAGGCGACCGAAGAATCCGGATTCTTTGCTCCGCTCAGAATGGTAGTAGGAGAGGGCATTCACGTCTTCTGGAGGCAGGCGAACAAGCCTCA
>CAUZTE010000276.1:0-2617 GCA_963582565.1 Dehalococcoidia bacterium
ACACGAGCTTGCCCACATCGCAACAGGCAAGAACGGCGCAAGACATCCCCACGGCCCACAGTGGAAGAAGTGGGCGATAGAGTTGGGGGCTCCTCCGGTTCGAGCCTCAGTGAACGGCCCCGCGAACGCACCTGCCAGGAAAGCAACGTATTCCCTGTGGGGCCTCGAATGCCCCAAGTGTGGTCTGCGGCTAGCGCGAAAGCGAGTGAGGAAAGGGCTATATCATCGTGACTGTGGCCCCAAGGCTGGAAGCCTCGTCCGTAGGATGAAAGATACCGCTGAGCGGGTGTACTCCTGGGTGTTACGAACACTAGACGAAACCAAAACTAACGAAGCCTCGTAAAGATTGGAAAGTCTCCATAAAATCAAAGCCCTGGCCAAAGTCGAGACATACGATGAGTGAGTACATTGACAGTTAGATAGCATATAGATATGATCACCATGGTTTGTTTTACACCTGCCACAGTTTGCGGAAGCCTACACGTAGATAGTCCACTCATAGGAGTACGGCAGAACAAATTTTATAGGGGGGAATTCATGTTCAAAAGATTTGGACAAAAATGGATAATAGCGCTTTCAGTGACCCTGATTGGCGCAATAGCCCTGGCAGCCTGTTCCAGTAGTGACGATACGGTCACCACATCAAGTTCTTCCGGCACGGTACAGCAGCCGGACGCCCCGGCAGCAGCAGCAGCGGCAACGGGTGATAGTTCTTCACCGTCTGCACCTGTGGCAGCCGATGCACCTGCGCAGCCCAGCGGCGGTACATCACCAGTAATGGTGGTAGAGCCGAAGGTAGATCGTGTCGTCATCGCATTCCCTGCACCATCATCAGAGGGGAACGACTCCAACTTTGACTTCAGCTCTCCCCCCAGTGTTCAACTTCGGCCGATGTATGAGTATCTGGTTGGAGTAAACTCCGTAAATGGTGGATTTGACCCCCAATTGGCCACGGAATGGAACATTGAGCCTGACGGCCTTGGTATCCGTTATCAGCTTCGCCAAGGCGTCCAGTTCCAGGGCGGATGGGGTGAATTCACAGCTAAGGACGTTGAGCACGTTCTTTGGAGCATTAGTCGAGCGGATTCTCTGCATGGACTCCGAGGCACCTTTGCTAGGGACGTCAGTGAAATCCAGATCATAAATGACTACGAGGTAGTTTTCCGCCTAAACGGCGCGAACCCAACGGTATTCAATGGAATCTCTCAGCTTATCGGTGGCATGGAAATCCAGAGCAAGGCTATGTACGACGCTGTTGGTCAGCCTACCCTTGCTGATGTGCCCATTGCCGGAACCGGTGCTTACCAGTTCAAGGAGCGTTCTCAAGGTTCCTTTGTTCGGTTTGAACGTGGTTCCGGTAGCCACTGGAGACACTCACCGGATTTCCCGGAGCTTGAACTCCGCTGGTCCTCAGAAGCTTCTACCCGGTTAGCTGCCTTGTTGGCCGGAGAAGTTCACCTGACCACCATCATTCCTGACCAGGAGGCCCAGGCGAAGGGTGAAGGGATGAAGCTCGCCAAGGGGAACGTCCCAGGGTTCCGCACGTTCTTCAACTTCCAAGGATCATGGTGGAACACCCATGGTGATGAAACCTCTGGCAGGAAGTTCCCAGACAGTCCATTGCTAGACCAGAAGGTTCGGCAGGCGTTGAGCAAGGCTATTGATAGGGATGCGCTCAACACCGCCTTCTTTAAAGGTGAAGCGGACGCCATGGTCAACAACCATTTCCACGTGACACGGCCAGGTTGGGATGCATCCTGGGAAACCAGATTCGATGATCAATATGGGTATGACCCTGCCGCCGCCAAGGCCCTCTTGGCTGAGGCAGGTTATAACTCCAGCAACCCGCTGGAAACGAATATCCACTCTATCAACCTGTCCACCTACGCCGGCTCTCTGGACATGATTGAAGCGGTGCAGGGGTTCTATCGGGAAATTGGCGTAGAGGCTAAATTGGTAGTTATGGATGGCGCAAGCAGGAACGCTCAAGCGCGGGCTCATGAGTTTGACAACCATATCAGCCTCGTCTCCACTGCCTCAGACATATTCCTGGCAGGACGGGTGTATATGAGTTCATCTCATCCGACTTCTGGTAACCACCAGGAGCCTGCGATAAACGTACTTCGACTGGAAGCGGCAAGCACGCTTGTAGCTTCAGTTCAAGCCGCAGCACTGAAGCAGATGGGGGAGTTAGCTTTCAGTATGAATGCCAGCATTCCTCTATACTGGCTGCCGATCCAAATTGCCTACAGCCCAGACGTGGTCTCTGACTATGTCTTCGCGGGTAACATCTCAGGCAGCTGGACACACTTGTACAACATCAAGGCTGCCCAATAGATTCCTAAACCTGGCAAAGCAGAACACCCCCGGAGAGATTCTCCGGGGGTGTTCTGCTTTGTGGCCATCATTGAATTGACGTTGGAAGAGCCTGTGTGTATTCTCGGTTCACTATTTCCGCTAAACGAATGGAGAAGGGGAGGGTTGACATGCTTACGCACGAAGAAAATATGTTCATGGCGAGGGTGGGCCCCGGTACACCCATGGGCGACATGATGCGGCGGTTCTGGCACCCGGTGTTGCTTTCAGAGGAACTTCCGGAGCCCGACTGCCCGCCCAA
>CAUZTE010000277.1:0-2579 GCA_963582565.1 Dehalococcoidia bacterium
AGCAACTCCCAGAGGTGGACACGCCGCACTTCCTTGCCCGTAGGGTCTATCTCGATGTAGTCGTCGCTGATGAGCTTGGGCCGTTTGCTCCTGGGTTCACGCAGCCCGCCCTGCACCAGCCTATCGGCGTCCTCCGGCATCTCTACCCACTGCGGCATGATGGTGTTGCCGTTCGCCAACCGGACGAAGTCGTGGTGGATGCACTCGTTGGCATAGCTCCACACACGCTCGCCATCCCAGTTGAACTCCACAAGCTGGGAGCCGTTGCCGCCCATAGACCGCGCCCGCTGGTTCAACGGAAGCCCTCTGGCTTCCGCTGGTGTGATCGTCGGCATGACATCAGGGTGGTTGCCTACTGCCAGGAGGTTGCCGTTCGGCAGCAGTCGAGCGTAGAACACTCGAAGGTCAAGGTAGTACCACCGATGTACGATCTGGCCGTCCATGTCCAGCAGGTATGTAGCATCGCCGGCTGTCGGGGTCACCAGCGTATATCCCTTCCAAGAGCGAACCGAATGGTGGTGTGTCAGGCCCGGTTTACGGTATGCAGACCAGCCCATTGTTCATCCTCCCCTTTGTGACTAGTCCAGGCGTTCCACGTTGTCGTGCTCAGGCTTCCAGTCCATGTAGGTGGGGCCATCGGGAGCGCGCCACTCGCGAAGAGAGATGATGTAACCGGACGGGTCTTTGATCATGGCCTGCGTCCCCCAGAAGGTCATTGCTGCCCAGGGCTCACGGGCGATTTCTACACCGGCGGCCTTCAACTCCTCAATGGCGGCGTTGATGTCCGGCACCTCTAGCCCGATGCGCGGCTCCGTTCGTCCATCCTGATCCGGGGTATTGGTGGCACCATCGGTCAGCTCAAGCAGTACCCCACCCAGCTCAACGTATGCCGACAACCGCCCGTTCATGTTGTACTTCCGGAAGAGCTTGAACCCCAATATCTTCGTGTAGAACTCAATCGATTCCTCGGCGTCTCGTGAAGGCAGATAGATGTGGCTGAATGCTTTTACGTCCATGGTCTCCCTTTCGTTTGGGCTCCCGCCCTTATATGTAGTTATGTTCAGTAGTAATAGGTTACTTCGAAATGGTGGCAACAGCGTACAACACGTTGCGAACCTCGTGCACACCGTCCACGTAGATAAAGTCTTCTAGGAGATCAAAGACCGCTCGCCTGAATGGCCCCTGCCTGTCTTCGGCCAACTGCTCAGCCGCAAGCTGCTCAATGGGCATCCGCTGCGCCCAGTACTCTTGCTTGCTATCGAAGATGACTTTGACCTGCTCGGCAGTCATAGCGACTTCGGAGCAACCGGCCGATTGCAACGCGTCTTTGAGCGCATCCGTTGTCCTCAACGGGTTGCTCGCCAAGCCGGGGTGCGGCACCCTGAAATCGTCAGCCAACTTTCGATAAATAGCGGCCAGCTCATTGCCTTCAGCCCACATACTCACAGCCAGTACGCCTCCAGGCTTCACCACGCGCTGCATCTCTGTGAGAGCCAGGGGCAGGTCTGGGAAGAAGCTGATCCCAAAGCCACACAGCACATAGTCGAACGACGCATCCGGGAACTCCAGGCGCTCTGCATCCATCTCTTGCGCATGAGCATTGGACAGCCCATTCATGACAATGCGGGTAGCCGTTGCCTGAACCATCTTCCCGGCAATGTCTATGCCGGTGACGTGGCCATCCAACCCCACCACGTCAGCAGCAGGGAACAGCACAGCGCCAACGCCCGTACACACGTCCAAGACCTTGGCATTTTGCTTCACACCGGCAAGCTCAACCAGACGCATTCCAGGGTAGCTGAAGAACGGGGAGAAGTAGGTTGGAGCGGCTCTTCCGAACCAGTCTGCCACTTCTGCCTTTTTTGCGACTGAATCTTGACTCGTACTCACGCCTTGGCAATCTCCTCAAATGGGGGTTCAGGCATGCCCTTCACCCAGGTAGGGTCTCGCAGTTCAAGTCTGTTCCAACTGGGATCAAAGAAATAGAGTTCCCTGCCTGTGAAGAACCCCTGGGCACGGTAGACCAGCCCGGAGACGTTGACCTTCTGCTCGTAAAACACCTTACAGGCCCGTTCAAAGGTCTCAGGGCTTACGGTGAACGAGTGGTGGACTGTGCCTTCTCCCGCTCGTTCAGAGTCCACAGGGGTCTCGCGTTGGCAGAGGAGGATATCGTTATCTCCCACGCTCACGCAGGTCATGCCGGAGGTGCCTAGCCGCCCCCTGAGGTTGAAGCCCAGCAGATCGCCATAGAATCGTTCGGACTCATCAAGGTCGTTCACGGGCATGGACCAGTGGGTCACACCCTCTACCTTCAACTCACTCATCGCAGCCCCCTACAGATTGTTGGCTCAATAGCGCCCGTAGGCTAGCACCTGACCCTAGGGCGGTCAACGCATAGGAAATGCTCGTTTGACCATAGGGCGCAGGGGTGATAGGTTTTGCCAAACTTCAAGGGGGCAGAATATGTACGTTGTTGACACCCATTGCCACGCTGGGACCAGTTGGTTTGAACCGGTGGAAATGCTGCTGGCTGGCATGAACCAGAGCGATGTGCAGCATGCCGTGCTCACGCAGCACAG
>CAUZTE010000278.1:0-2577 GCA_963582565.1 Dehalococcoidia bacterium
ACCAGTTGGAACTCAGCGGGTTGGTTCTCACTGCCGGAAACAATCGGCGACAACATCGCCCAACTCATCGGCGCGGATGACGGAGAGGTCATTTGCGTTGACGGCACCGGGCTCAATATCTATAAACTCCACTCCGTTGCGCTAAAAATGCGACCGGATCGCAAGGTCATTCTCATGGAGGGCAGCAACTTCCCCACAGATGCGTATATCACCCAGGGGTTGATTGAACAGCTAGGTCAGCATCACGAAATTCGGTTTGTTGAGAAGGACGACATCCTTGATGCCATTACCGATGATGTTGCGCTGGTCTCCCTAACCCAGGTCCACTACAAAATGGGGCATCTTCTGGACATGAAGGCCATTACTCAGAAGGCCCATGACGTAGGCGCCCTGGTAATGTGGGATCTCTGCCACTCTGCCGGAGCGCTTCCCGTTGCCTTGAATCAGTGCGATGTTGATTTCGCCGTTGGCTGCACCTACAAATTCCTCAACGGAGGCCCAGGCGCGCCGGGTTACCTCTTTGTGGCCAAGCGACATCAGGGCAAAGCGACGCAACCACTCACAGGGTGGTGGAGCCACGAGAAGCCCTTCGCCTTTGAGCGAGACTATCAGCCCAAAGATGACATCGGCCAGTTCCTATCAGGGACGCAGCCGATAATCTCTCTTGCCCCTGTGGAGGTTGGTGTAGATATACTGCTCCGTGCGGATATGAGCGAAGTTCGTAGGAAGTCGCTGGCATTGGGTGACGCTTTCATCCGACTTGTTGACGAACATCTCTTCGAGTATGGATTCACCCTTGCCACTCCCTCGGCTGCTGAAGAGCGAGGCAGTCAGGTATCCCTCCGTTCGGAGCATGGGTACCCCATCATGCAGGCGCTCATTGAAGTGGGCGTCATCGGCGACTTCAGGGCTCCCGACATCATGCGATTTGGCTTAACGCCGCTCTACACACGTTATACGGACTTGTGGGACGCGGTCATGAAGCTCAAATCCATCATGGAAGCTGATACATGGAAAGCTGAGAGGTTCAATCGTGTTTCTGAGGTAACGTGATCATAGAACACAGCTCAAGCCTACAAACTACGTAACAAACAAAAACAGCGGCCAAGTGGCCGCTGTTTTTTCATTACAAGCTATCTGGTGTCTACCCTACTAGCTTCAGCTTCCTGAAGCAGCGGAACTGCTGAGGTGGATCGAGCTTCTTGCCGTACACAGTGTAGGAGACCTCACCTACGTACAAGTTGCCTTGTGAGTCCACGCCGAACCCGTGGGGCGCTATGAACTGCGTGGGGCCATCGCCCAGCATCGCATCGCCAATGCGTGCCAACCGCTCTCCGGCGGTGTTGAACGCGTTCAACCTGTGGCCAACCATCGGGTAGTCGGTCAACTCAGTGTCCATGAGCATCTCACCCACGTAGATGATGCCCTTCTGATCCATGCACAACGCTTGTGGGCGGTAAATGTTCTGCCATATCGCCTGCAGTTCCCCCTTGTTGTTGAAAACCTGAAGTCGATAGTTCTCACGGTCTGTCACGTAGACGTTCTCATCCTTATCAATGACCACGTTGTGGGGAATCTGGAACTCGCCAGGCTCCACGCCAGGTGCGCCCCAGGAAACGATGTGCTTCCCCTCTGCGGAGTAGCGGTGCACGCGGCTGTTGCCGTAGCCATCGGTGACGTAGATATCCCCGGTGTTGGGTGAGACAGCCATGTTGGTTGGGCGATGGAACGGTGTGCCGCTCCACTTTTCGGCCGCCTTGTTCTCCTCACCGATGACCATGACCAGTTTGCCTTCCCGTGTGTACTTCTTGATGCAGTGCTGGCTATCGTTCACGGTGTAGATGAAGTTGTCAGGGCTGCAGTGGATGCCGTGGGCGCGCTGATCGAACTCGCCCTCCCCAAAGGAACGTACGAAGTCGCCGTTCTTATCCAGTACGATGACAGGGTGGGCTCCCCGGTTCAGGATGTAGACATTGTCGTCCGAGTCAACGGTCACTCCAGAGGCGTCAGGGAATTCATAGCCCTCCGGTATCTTCTCCCAGCCCTCTGCGGTTTCATAGGTGAAGCGCTCCATTCCTATTCTGTCAGGCATGTTCTGAATCCCCTTTCATCGCGGCAACTTCCTCGCTCTACTGAAACTCGGTATCAGTGCTATGGAAAATAATCCCTGTAATGTTGCGTAGACTATAGTGCGCCATACGATAGGGTGCAATACAAAATGAGTTCAGAGCCAAGGGAAAAGGAAATACACCATCAACCTGCAGCTAGCGAAGGAACCGAGGAGGTCCCAGTAGCGGAAGAATCCTGACTACCTGAGGGGAACTGTTAGGGCTTTGAGCAGCTACCGGACCTTGGTATTACACCGGTCGCAGTTCAAATCATTTAGGCTCTGCATACCAAAGGTGGCATACATTGGCTGATGCCCGAACAGCTTACATTTTATCCGACGAAGAACCTTCAAACCTGCCTCCAAAATCTCGTGACCCTTTGGCGAGTCCGCGCGTGTACCCTCCAAGCGGCACGCCTATATAACGAACGAACATTTCAAAAGTTCCAAAGATTACCATCTGAGAGTAA
>CAUZTE010000279.1:0-2571 GCA_963582565.1 Dehalococcoidia bacterium
AACAAAACAACGATGAATCCAGCCAGTGCTCCAATGGCGGTTACGTAGAAGAAGGGCCGAATCCGTAGAGCCTTTTCTGGCATCTTTTTGCTCTCTACCAACGAGGGGATAATTCCGAAGCTTAAGAGGATGCTGCTGGAGAATACAAATATCAGGATTGGGAACAGCCAGAGGTAGGAAACGAGGTTCCTGTATTCAATCCAGTCTTGCGATGTGATGAAATTCGGGTCCATGTGTTCCCCCACTGATTCGAGCTTGTGAAGAATATCGCAACTTGAATATAGGTGTCAATATAGGTAGGCCCTCAATCCGGCCGCAATCCCCTCTCGAATCCCCAGATGGTGCCCTTGCAGCGTACCATCTGGGTGGTCTTGCCATCCCAAACGTCTCCCTGTAGAGTGAAGACTGTCAAACAAACGGAGGGTACACATGGCCTCAAAAACCAAGAATGACCAAAGCGGGTTGAACAGGCGCGAAGTGCTGGGTAAGGGTGCGATTGTCCTGGGCGTAGCTGCAGTACTCATGGTGCCCTTTAAGCTCTTTGGCGGTTTCTCCGGCAATAAGAACGCAGGCTCAGACCTGCCTGGCAAGGATTCCATCTTCCAGCCCCGCAAGGACGCAAACCTGAAGAAGTACCTTCAAGACAAGTCCTTCTAAGCGAGGCACCTCACCTGTAAACGCAGAACCCCGCTCCGGTACATGCCGGAGCGGGGTTCTTTTTTGTCTCGAGAGTCCCATGCGTGTCGCTGTGGCGAGGAGACTAAAGAGGCCTCTGGCCCGCAGGCCAGTCTCAGGCATATGTCGACGAGGAGACTAGAGCTGTCTGACCCTCAGGTCAGTCCCCGGACATATGGGTCAAGGCTCAGCCTTGGATGCTGCGGAAGATGGCGAAGGCGATCTGTTGTTGTTCGGCGTTCAAATTCTGACCGATAACCAGCATCCTACCTTCCGATAGCTGCAGAAGCATCGCGGTCACACCCTCTTCGTCGCCGATAGGCTGCACAAGCTGGGCTGAGAACCCGCCTATGAGTTCCTCTGAAATGACATGCTTATCGCCGTTGGAGCCCACCACATCGCTGATGTCGCCCACCGTGGACGTCCCGCCCTGGTACGACAGGAAGAAGCCGTCGTCCAGCCTCACCAGCGTGCCTTCCCAGCCTGTTGTCGCAGTCCTTGGGCCGCCGATGGCCCAATCTGGAGGCAGGCTGATGGAGAAGAGCCGTTGGCCAGATAGCATCACATCGATAAGGGGTTCAAGGAACACCTGCGGTTCCCCGAATGCCAAGGCTACTCGGGAATCGGTTGATTCCACGGGTGCTTCCGCTGCCAGCGACATTGCCGGTTCAGGCGCTCCACTTGCTGCTGAAGTATCAGCAGCCCCATCGCCGGCCTTGGCCACGCCAAGCGAACTCATCTCAGGCTCGCCAGGCGCTAACGGCGCTGCCGCGGCCTGGGGTGCTACGGATTCGGTCTGGATAGCGGCCGCAGTGGTGGCGGTGTCGTCGGATGTCGAATCACCGGAGAACGATGCATACGTGACGACGCCAACCGCAACAACGGCGATCATTGCGGCTCCGGCGTAGACGGGCTGCACGGTGCGAAGCCATGAACTGACATCGATGCGATGCCACCAGGACGTGGGAGTCTGTTCGCCAAGCTCCCCGGATATGCGTGACCACATATCGGCAGGAGCCTTAAGCTCTTCCCGCTGTGCGTCAAAGTATCCGCGTAGCTGACGCTCTACCTCGTTGTAGTCCTGTTCCCGTGCCATCGTCTAATCCTCGTCCTCAACCAAAACCCCGCGCAATCGATCCATTGCCCTAGATAGCCTGGATTTCACCGTGCCTTCACGGATACCCAGTGCCTCTGCCGTCTCCGCCACAGAGAGTTCAGAGAAGAACCGTAGTGTGACCACCTCTCGCTGGTCCTCCGGCAACACTTCCAACGCCGTCCTCACCCGCTCCTGCTCCAGGATGGTCTGGGTGGCCGCTGCCGGGTCGTCGCTCTGGCTTGCCATGGGCTGCGGCGTGGACGGATCGTCGATGTCCATTGCCCCGAAGTCCTTGCGACGACTCTGGCTAACACTCTTGTTCACCAGTATCTTGGCCAGCGATGCCTTCAACGACCCTCCGTTGAAGCTCTTGATCCCTCGCCATGCCAGAATCAGCGCCTCCTGACTCAGTTCCTCCGCAATTGCGTGGTTCCTTGTCATCAGGTAGGCCGTTCCGTGAAGCATGCTGCTGTATCGCTCCACGATGAAACGGAACGCATCCCGGTCGCCATCCTGGCAACGTCGGACTATCTCCGCCTCTTCTGCGTGAGCAGCATCCTGAATTCACGGCCTTCCACTTGAGTAGACGCCTCCTGAACCCTTGGGGTTCCTTGTCTCTATAAACCAGCCCTACTATATCTGTTCTTGTTCTTGCAACAACTACAAATATCGACGGTTTTGTCGATTATCTTAGGTAATCGCGGGAACATAGCGCAGGGTAAACTTGGCTACGCAGTCGCCTCGCAGGGGATTCCCTTACACACCCCTAACACCTCGTCGTTGCCTGGGATTTCCCATTG
>CAUZTE010000280.1:0-2553 GCA_963582565.1 Dehalococcoidia bacterium
CACCACAGGTTGTTGAAGCGCAATAGACTCGTAGCCGGGGCCGGGGTCTGAAACGTCGTCGCCCCAACCTTCCATAGAGACCTGGTCAGGGAGAACCAAATCCGCCATCGACGTCGTCTCGTCCATGAAGTTGGAGAAGCTGGCGATGAACTGGACGTGCTCCATCATGGCCCTACCGAACTGAAGGCCACCCGGAAGCCCGTAAACGGGGTCTGCACCATGCACCAGCACAGCGTTGACGCCGTTGGGAATGTTCGTGCGCATACGGTCAGCGAGTCGCTGGAAGTCCACCAGGGGCGATGCGGGTGCACTGCTGACCAGATCCTTCACCGGGGCATCAGGGTTGAAGAGAATTCCACCCTTCTTACCTACGTTGTCTACCAGCGCGTTCAGCAGGTAGACCGCTGTCATGTTAAAGAGGCCGTTGGTCTGAGCCGCTGCCAAACCACCACCGATTGCTACGCCCGGCTGGTGACCCGCAAAGTCACGGGCCATCTCAACAATCCTGGCTTCCGAGACGCCGGTTACATCCGTCGCTGTAGCCAGGGGCTGAGCGTGAGTAGCGATGACATCGCCCAGGGCAATCATTGCCGCTGCGTCACCCAGGCCTTCCTTCACGATCACATCTGCAATCGCCAGGGCCAGGACTCCTTCAGTGCCGGGGTTGATGTACACCCAGGTGTCGGCGTTTGCTGCCGTCATGGAGAATCGTGGCTCAATCTGAACCAGGGTGCCGCGCTTACTTGATTCCGTGTCGCGGAACTCTCCGTATTGCCAGTTATAGTGGAGCGGCGCGTGCCAGCTACTGAGGAAGTCCGCCCCAAAAGAAAGGACATAATGGGAGTTTTGCACGTCTGCAATGGGCAGGCGGTCCTGGTTGAACATTTCCTTGAAAGCTGCGCGGACCACTGTCTGATCCACTGCTTCAAAAGCTAGTTGGGTGGCACCGTAGTTGGAGGCGAAGCGGTTCACCACTGTGCCAAGGGCACCCCGTAGAGGCTCAGTGATCATTGCCACGCTGCCAGGGTTGCCGGAGTATTCGTTAAGCCTGGACTGAAGCTCGTCTATCGCCTCGTCCCAGGAAATCGACTCGAACTGGCCGGAACCACGATTGCCGACACGTCGTAACGGCGTTGCGATGCGGTCAGGGTGATACAGCTCCTGGAGGGATGCTTCTGCCTGGGCCGTGTGCTTGCCACGACTCATTGGGTAATCAGGGTTGCCTTCAACCTTCTTGGCCCTTCCCTGCATGACGCGCACCAGAACGCTTTCAACGCCGGTGCTGGGTCTTGCTAGGGTAGCAAAGTAGGCATCCTGGCCTTCAACAAGGTCTTCAGGAATCAATACGGGACTCTCGGCAATGAATTCCCTATCCGGAATACGGCAACCTGCAAAGATAACCGCACCCAGCATTCCTATGCCGGAGAATTTGAGCAGCTGACGCCGCGTTACACCCATTCGATCTTGATCCTTATCCCTTAGTAGTGGCAGGTGGTGCAGTCTGTAGGGGCATCGTTGTTACGATGACAGTCCACACAGAAGCCCATCTGCAACTGCTTTTGCTGTGATACCTCGGTCATTGCCCCCACATCGCCGTGGCATAACGAGCACACAGCTGATGCCGGGACTCCATCCTTCTCTGAGAAGAATGTGATGTGGGCCTCATGGACGAACCTTACGTGGTCCGGGAGCCTGTGTACCCGAATCCATTCAATAGGCTGGTTGTTGTCCCATGCTGCCAGCAGCTTCCCGATCTCCGGACTTTCCGTCGCGATGATCTTGTGGCAGAAGGTGCACTGCTGAACAGGGGGGATGCTGGCGGTAGGCTGCGTTGTCACCGTCCGGTGGCAGAACACACAGTCAATGCCAGCTTGTTGTACGTGCGGTACGTGGGTGAAGGCGATGGGTTGTGTTGGTGTCTGGAGGAAGATCTGGTCAACTTCCCAGAAGAAGTGCCCAGCCATCTTACCGCCCACGACCAACGCGACGATCAAGAATGACGCTCCGACTATCGAGCCCATGGAGACCAGGGCCAGAGTCCGGAGTCGTTTGTTCATATCGCCGGAATTGATGCGACCCAAGGACCCACCAACAATCAGAACCCCCACGATGATGAACAGACCCGCGACAACGGTGAAGTTGTTACCGCCCAGGGTGAAGAGCGTGCCCAACCCCAGGAAGATAGCAGCTACGGAGATGACCGCAAGGGTGAGCACCCAGAAAGGCGTCATGCCACTTGGCAGATTTACTTGCTTACCGGCTATCTTGCCACCACGTGCCAAATAGCCTTCCAGCGCTCGGAGGCCGGTCACTATAAGGACGGCGCCGATAATCCCAAGGCCGATGCCAATCGTGGCCTCTTCGCCTGATGTGATGAACACAACACCCAATATTAGGAACGTGGCGGCAACTGCCAGAATCGAAAGGATGGGAATGAGCATCTTAGACATTAAGACACTCTATCCTGTGTATTGGCATTCAAGCCGTACTCCATGTATTGGGTGTTCAAAAACATTCGGGTTATATCCACCATGAGAGGTACGTGTTCTCAAT
>CAUZTE010000281.1:0-2552 GCA_963582565.1 Dehalococcoidia bacterium
TACGAGAGTGCGGCGACCCTGTACTCATTATCCGAAGTCGACAGGACGACTAGCCAGCAGGGCTATCCTGCACCCACCAGGGCTAGGCCCTGGACCTACGTTCCTGCGGCTACTCGACAGGTGAAAGTCTCCCCTCAACCCCCGGTGACATGTGGTTTCTTCGGTTTTCTGACGCTATACTATTCGCTGTCCCAATTATTTCTTTGAGCACGATGTGAAAGGAATCCTATGCCTCCCGTAAGTATGGACGCCCCCGAGATTCTCAAGAGAAAAGACCCGGAAATAGCCGAAGCCATCCAGAATGAGATCAATCGCCAGCAGAACTCGCTGGTGCTTATCGCCTCTGAGAACCATGCATCGCAGGCGGTAATGGACGCCTCCGCCACGGTGCTGAGCAACAAGTACGCCGAGGGCTATCCCGGCAAGCGCTACTACGGTGGCTGTGAGTACGTTGACGTTGTGGAGACCATTGCCATCGACCGTGCGAAGAAGCTCTTTGGAGCGGAGCATGCCAACGTGCAGGCCCACTCCGGTACCCAGGCGAACATGGCTGTGTATTCAGCACTTATCAAGCCCGGCGATACCATCATGGGTATGCGGCTGGACCACGGTGGCCATCTGTCCCACGGCAGCCCCGTGAACTTCACCGGCAAGACCTACAACATCGTTTCGTACGGTGTGGATCCAGATACCGAGTTGATCGACTTCAGCCAGGTAGAAGAGCTGGCGAAGGAGCATCGCCCCAAGGTCATCGTCGCAGGCTTCAGCGCCTACGCTCGAGTAGTGGACTGGGCGAGGTTCCGGGAGATTGCCGATTCAGTAGATGCCACGTTGCTGGTGGACATGGCCCACATTGCCGGGCTCATCGCCGGCGGCGTCCACCCATCACCGGTGCCCCATGCTCAGATGGTGACATCGACGACACACAAGTCGCTGCGAGGCCCTCGTGGCGCATTCATCCTCACGACAGAGGAGCACCAGAAAGATATTGACCGGTCTGTGTTCCCGGTGAACCAGGGTGGTCCGTTCATGGCAGCCATCGCAGCCAAGGCAGTTTGTTTCGGGGAGGCGCTGCAGCCCGGATTCTCCCAGTACGCCAGCCGTGTAGTGGAGAACGCTCAGAAACTGGCAGCCACCCTAGCTGCCGGCGGTATGCGCATCGTTACCGGCGGGACGGACACGCATCTGTTCCTTGTTGACCTGACCTCTATGGAGTTGACGGGTAGGGACGCTGAAGAGGCGATGAGCGCCGTGGGTATCTACGCCAACCGCAACACCATCCCTAACGATACGAAGTCGGCGCGCGTCACCAGCGGCATGCGTATTGGGACTCCGGCGCTGACGACGAGGGGTATGGGCCCGGACGAGATGGAGATTGTTGGCAAGCTGATCCTCCGCACTGTGACCAACATCGGCGATGAGACCATTGCCAAAGAGGTCAAGGGCAGTGTGGCGCAGCTGACCAGCAAATTCCCTGTGCCCGGCATTTCCACAGAAGGAGCCTGGCCGTTGGAGTAGAGCCTTAGGCTCGTTTGTCCTTGGGCTTAAGCCCAAGGCGTTTCTGAAAGGTATAGAGCAAAAGGCCTGCACCATACGGTGCAGGCCTTTTCATGGGAACCAAGTGGCGTTGGATATCGTTTTGTAAAAGTAGCAGGGACTTGCGGGGTGCCTCGTAAGCAAGAGACACATTGTGTCTTGACAGCTACGTTTCGCGCATGCTAGCGTGGAAAGACCGTATTTCAAAATATCGTAAACGCTGTGATGGGGAGTAGTAGCAATAGTTCACGCTTCAGAGAATCGGCGGTAAGTGGAAAGCCGATAGCGGTAGAATTGCGAACTCGCCCCTGAGTGGAGGACGTGAACAAGGGCTTATGCCCTTTAGCGCCTTACGGTTGCACCGTTATAGCAGCCTGAGCTGTTCCTTCCTGAATGGGAAGGAAAATGAGGGTGGTACCGCGGGTAGCGTTGAGACCCGTCCCTGGTGGACGGGTATTTTTATGCCCCCAGGGCGTGCCCTGGACCCATATAACCGGGCGGTTACGAGTGGAGCAGCGGCTGGAACCAATACCAAGCTCTTTTTATTGGCAGGTTCAATAGCAAGGCAAACGGGGATAAGCCCACTACAAAATAGTAGGGGGCAGCGCCCCCGGGAGAGAAAGTCATGAAGCTGAACGGTGGACAGATGATATGCCAGGCCCTCTTGAACGAGGGTGTGGACACCGTCTTCGGCATCCCTGGCGGCGCAATCATGCCGCTGTACCAAATGCTGCCGCAGTTCCCAGGCCTGCGACATATCCTTGTTCGCCATGAACAGGGTGCTGCGATGGCTGCTGACGGGTACGGTCGCGTGACCGGCAAAGTCGGCGTGTGCTTCGCTACATCAGGCCCCGGTGCAACAAACCTGGTGACCGGACTGGCCGGCGCCATGATGGACTCTGTCCCAATGGTGGCCATCACGGGCCAGGTTGCTCGAGAGGCTATCGGTACAGACGCGTTCCAAGAGGCAGACGTGACCGGCGTGACGTTGCCGGTCATCAAGCACAACTTCTTGG
>CAUZTE010000282.1:0-2550 GCA_963582565.1 Dehalococcoidia bacterium
GATGCCGGTCGATGCCGTTGTGACGACCATGCCATCGGCAACAGGCAGCGTGCACGACGCAGGTGTGCCACGCCCGCCTTCGACTTCTACCGCGCACATCCGGCAAGAACCGTAGGGCTTCAGGCCAGACCAGTAACAGAGGTACGGGATGTAGACGTTATTATCTATTGCAGCCTGAAGCACCGTCTGACCGGGCTTGGCGGTAATCTCAACGCCGTCTATCGAGAGTTGCAGCGGCTCCGTCATGGTGTCACATACTCCTCTTTGGCGTACCACTCTGCGGTGGCCATGGGTCTGGTTCGGGTAGGTCGATTGAAGGCTCCGTCGCAACTCCCGGTGGGGCAACGGCCCTCTTCCAGGTGCACGCGGAAATCTTCCTCAAAGAATTTCAATGCTGAGCTGATGGGGTTGAAGCCGAGTTGGCCGTGGCCACACAATGACCCCATAGCCATGGTCTTGCCGGTGGAGCGCATGAGGTCCAGGTCATCGGGTCGACCCTTGTTGGCAGCGATGCGTTCAAGCACCTCAACCAGGTGGGTCATGCCTAACCGACAGGGGAAGCACTTGCCGCAGGACTCGAACTGACAGAAGGCTACCAGCGTCCTTGCGAGGTCAACGGCACAGATGTCGTCTGCACCCACTATGATGCCGCCGGAACCGAGTATCGCGCCCGCTGCCGACATTCCTTCATAGTCCAGCATGATTTCCAGACTGTCTGCACCCAGCACGCCACCAAGGGGGCCGCCGGTCTGCAGGAGTTTAACGTCCTTGCCACTTGCGGTGCCGCCTGCAATTTCGTTGACCACCTGGCCCAACGTCAGACCGAAGGGGACCTCGTACATGCCGGGGTAGTTCACATCGCCGGTGAGGCACAGGATAGCGGTGCCCTTGCTGCGCTCATAACCAATTTCAGAAAACCACTCGCCGCCCTGTCGAACGATTTCAGGTACATAGGAAATGGTTTTCACATTGTTGATGTTGCTGGGGTTCCCCCACATGCCGGATTGGGCGGGGAAGGGTGGACGAGCGCGAGGCATGGAACGTTTGCCCTCAATGGCCTCCATAAGTGCCGTCTCTTCGCCAGCAACATAGGAATCGCCGGTGAAGGCAACCTCCATGTCAAATGAGAAGTCTGAGCCGAGGATGTTCTGGCCCAACAAGCCTTGCTCGTATGCTTGTTTGATAGCGTTCTGCGCTCGTTTGGTAGGACCGACGTGGCCGTGTCGAATGAAGATGTAGCCGTAGTTGGCGCCGGTAGCGTACCCCGCGATGATCGTACCTTCGACCACTGTGTGCGGGTCGCTCTCGACGAGGCCCTTATCGTTGTACGCGCCCGGGTCTCCCTCTTCGCAGTTGACCAGAACGTACTTGTTCGGTCGGTTAGAGCCCTGTAGGAATCCCCACTTCATGCCTGTGGGGAATGCAGCGCCGCCGCGGCCTCGGAGCCCAGACGTCTTGACCTCTTCAATCAACTCTTCCTGGGTCATGGAGGACAGTGCCTTGGCGAGGCCTGTGTAGCCTCCTGTGGCTATGTACTCTTGAATCTCGCCGGGGTCCACAGTCCCTGTGTTCCGTGTGGCGATACGTACCTGGCACTTCCATTGGGGGGTGTCTTCTATCTTCGGCAAGCCTGGAGCCCCAGCATCGCCGAGGGTTCCCAATACCTTGTCTGAGGCGCTGTGGGAGCCAGAAGCTGCAGCATCAAGGATGGCAGGAAGGTCCTCCGGGGTCACGTTCTTGTAGAAGACCCGTGTGCCGTTGGACAATTGCACATCGACAAGCGGCTCCGCATAGCAAAGGCCGATGCAACCGACTTCCTGTACTGAAGCAGTGAGTCGTCGACTGGCCACTTCGCTCTTCAGGGCTTCAAGCACTTCGAAAGCACCAGCGGCCTCGCCACACAACGCAACGCCCACGCGTATGCGAAGTCCGCCGTTGAGGGCGTCCTCCCGTGCCTGCGCTGTCGCTTGTATTGCCTCGAAGGTCTCGGCCAAGACGGCTCCTTGGTAAATCCGGTTAGGAATCGCCCTTGAGGGAATTCAAGAGCTTATCCACTTTTTCGTTCGTTGCCCTGCCGTGCAGATGATGGTCGGCAGCCATTACGGGAGCCTGAGCACATGCGCCCAAGCAGGTGTTGTATTTCAGCGTTACATTGCCATCGGGTGTGTCACCCTCGCCACTCATTCCCAGGGCGTTCTGCACTCGCTCAACAAGACTTTGTGCGCCCAAAAGGTGGCATGTCGGACCCCAGCACACTTCAACGATGTGTCTGCCGGGAGGGGTGAACCGGAAGTTTGTATAGAAAGTGGCTACGGCCCAGACGTCATTGACGGTGACACTCTCACGGGTAGCTACCTCATCAATGGCCTGGGGAGGGATGTAGCCGAACTCCTCCTCAATAGCGAGGAGTGAGGAAAGCACGGTGACGGTGGGCTGAGGCTGTGCCGTAATGGCACTCACCACCCTCGCCCTTAAGGTTTCAGCTACTTCTACCACGTCTTCTCACATTTCTTCCCTGGGCCACCCTCTGTGAAATTCTGCACCAGATGC
>CAUZTE010000283.1:0-2517 GCA_963582565.1 Dehalococcoidia bacterium
AGCCAAGACCATGCCGAAGTCGGCCATCTTCGTCGGCGGCGGACCTATCGGATGTGAGCTTGCATACGTGTACAACGCGTACGGCGTGGACGTCACTATCGTGGAAGTGCTGCCGCATCTACTGCCTAACGACGATGAGGAGATTGGCGCAGAGGTTGAGCGCTCCTTCGAAAAGCAGGGCATCAAGACCATGACTGGCGCTATGCTCACGGCGATGACCCAGGAAGGCGACCAGGCAAACGTGACCATCAAGACCGAAGAGGGCGAGCAACAACTCACGGCAGACCGCATCATCGTGGCCATCGGCGTCCAGGCCAACTCGGAGGGGCTGGGTCTGGAAGAGGTGGGCGTTACCACAGAGCGCGGGTTCATAACCATAAACGAACGGATGCAGACCAGCGTGCCAAACATCTACGCCGTCGGCGACATCACCGGCAAGCTGTTGTTGGCCCACGTTGCATCGGCCCAGGGAGTGGATGTAGTGGAGCGACTGGCAGGCCTCACGCCCCCGGAACTCGATTACTCGCTTATGCCAAAGGCAGTCTACTGTCAACCCCAGGTGGCCAGCTTCGGAATCACAGAGAAGGAAGCTGCGGAGTCCGGCATTGAGGTCAAAGTGGGCAAGTTCCCCTTCCGCGCCAACGGCAAAGCCCTGGGGATGGGCGATTACGATGGTTTCGCCAAGGTCGTCATGGAAGTAGGCACCGAGAAGATCCTGGGTGCGCAGATGGTTGGCCCTGAAGTCACTGACCTGCTTGGCGAACTCTCCATGAACCGGATGCTTGAAGGCACCGTCCGGGAGCTTGGAACCATGGTGCACGCCCACCCCAGCCTCTCAGAGGTGGTCAAGGAAGCGGCCCTCGCATGCGTGGATGAAGCCATTCACATGTAGCGGACTCACCCCAATCCTGTGGTAGAATCTGGCTCCAAGCAGGGTTACAGCTGACTGATTGCACCCAAACACCAAGGAGGAAGTCGTGGCCATCACCGTCCTCTTGCCCCGTATGGGCTACGACATGCAGGAAGCCAGAATTGTCCAGTGGTTGAAGACCGAGGGCGATCAGGTCAACCTTGGCGATGAGATTGCTGAGATAGAGACCGACAAAGCCATTATTCCGATGCCTTCCATCGGCTCCGGCACACTCCTCAAGATCGTTGCTCCAGAAGGCGAAACAGTGCCGGTGGGGCAGCTCATCGCGGTGCTGGGCAAGCCGGGAGAAGACATCTCCGCAAGCCTGGCTGCAGTCGCTCCACCTCCTAGCCCCGTTGCGCCGTCGGCCACACCAAGCGCAGGGGTCAAGCCCACGCAAGCCACACCGCCCGCTCCAGCAGGTGAGGTACGCGCTTCGCCCCTCGCCAAGAAATTAGCCTCGCAAAAGGGAATCGACATTTCGCTTGTCACCAGTACCGGACCCGGTGGGCGCATTACTGAGGGCGATGTGAACGCCTACGCCGACAACACCACGCAGGGCAGCGACTTAGCAGCTACCGCCCCAGGCACTGAGCGAGTGCCACTCAGCAGAATGCGCCAGGCGATTGCCAGACTCACGTCCCATGCGAAACAAGAGATTCCGCACTACTACATGTCTGTTGATGTCTCAATGGATGCGGCTGCGGACATGCGCGGCGTGGTGAACCCCAAGCTTCAACCTCAGGGCATCCGACTCAGCATCCATGACATGATCGTCCGGGCCTGTACACTTGCTTTGCAGAAATACCCCACTATTAATGCTAGCTTCACCGGCGATGCTCTGGAATACCACTCGTTCATCAACATCGGCGTAGTGATAGACATCGATGGCAAGGGCATCATGGTGCCCGCCATCATGGGGTGCCAGGACATGTCGATTTTGGAGATTTCTCAGGCAGGTAGGGATCTGGCAGCCAGAGCAAAAGAAAACAGACTCAAACCTGAAGAGCTGACAAGCTCTACGTTCAGCATTAGCAACCTCGGCAGTCTGGGCGTAACCAGCTTTGCTGCTGTCATCCATCCACCCAACGCCGCAGTGCTTGCCATTGGTACCATACGGCAGGTACCGGTAGTCCGTAACGATGAGATAGTCATCGGCAAAATCATGAACATTACACTTTCCGGAGACCATCGCGTTGAAGACGGTGTGATTGCTGCAAAGTTCCTTGCAGAGCTCAAACGGATATTTGAACACCCCTGGGAACTGATCCCGGAGGAGTTGCGGTAGACCGTACTAGCTGGCTTTCCTTGTTCCCTACTACCTACGCATGTATGATGGGTAGCGGAAAGTCTGTCTATCCATGGAAAACTTACCAAGGAGGCGTCGGTGCGACCAAAGGCCGGACCCGCCTTTCTCCTCATCGCCATCGTCGTCGCCCTTGTTGCGACGTTCAGTTCTGCGGCGTTGGCTCAAGAGATTTCCCCCACCATCTACTCCGGCTCTGTGACCATCGGCGGTAACCCCGCTCCTGACGGCCTCACACTTGTGGCTCGCATCAATGATTACGAGTCTGAGGGCGTCGTCACCAAGAACGGACGCTACAGCT
>CAUZTE010000284.1:0-2506 GCA_963582565.1 Dehalococcoidia bacterium
GCAAACTTCTTGCGTATGGTGAGGTCTTTGGCGTAACCTCTGCTTCACGTAATAAAATGACAAACTTGGAGGTCTGAAATGGGTAAGTTCAAAAAGGGCGATCAAATACAGGTTCCCAGCACAATCCGAGGTATCCTGGAAGAGATCATTGGCAAGAAGGGCCAGATCATCACTGAGGTTCCGGAGCGCACCATGCCCTCCACCTATGGTGAAGGCGACGCGGTGTACTTGATTCGCTTTGATGGCGTCAAGGACTCGCAGTTCGTTGAAGAGCACAACCTGCAGTCTGCCTAGGTAGCCCAGGTATTCCACGGGCATTGATGCGTTGATGTCCGTGGTGTTTATTAGTAGATAAATCATAGAGTGAACAGGTAATGCAACAATCTTGTATGGCCTCCATATGGAGGTAATTCCGGCTATAGACCTCAGGGGAGGCCGGTGCGTCCGGCTTTATCAAGGTGACTTTGCCCGTGAAGAAGTCTTTGGCGACGACCCTGTCGCTATGGCGCTGCGATGGCAATCAGAAGGTGCTTCGCGATTGCATGTAGTGGACTTGGACGGCGCCGTTTCGGGTTCCCCCGAGAACGTTGATGCTATCCGAGCGATTGCAGCAAACGTAGGCATCTCCATGGAGGTCGGTGGCGGCATCAGGGACATGGAAAAAGCCGAACTTCTTTCCGATGCAGGCGCTGACAGGTTAGTACTTGGCACCTCCGCAGTAGAAGACCCTGAGTTGGTCACCTCTATGCTTGAACGATTCGGGCCTGAATCTGTCGTAGTGTCAGTAGATGCCAGAGACGGGTGGGCTGCCCTCAGGGGTTGGAAACAGCCGTCACAGATGCGCGCGCTGGAACTCATGGAGCGCATGGTGGCCCTGGGTGTCTGCCGTTTGGAGTACACGGACATCAGTAGAGACGGCACCATGACTGAGCCCAACTTTGAAGCCGTCACAGAGACGCTGAACCACGTGAGGGTTCCCCTCATCGCTGCTGGCGGCATCGCGAATGCGAGACACCTTGAGCGGTTGGCCGATCTTGGTGTTGAGGGCGTAATCATCGGCAAAGCGCTGTACACCGGCGCAGTGAGCCTACCAGAGGTACTGAAATCGCTGGGAAACTAGCCCTCCCCTGTGCATATTGGGACTGAAGAGCCGCTATCCCTGCGATGCGGTGTGGGGAATCGGAGCCCTCGGGTATATACTAGATTCAGGACTAATGCCCTCCACTGAAAACCGTTCCCATCGAAAGGACGTTCATGAGCCAGAAAACTGATCAATCGATACCTTCGCAGATCCTGGTTGACGCCATGGATCCGCTGCGCATCCTGGCCCAACTGCCCCTTCGTCCGTACCAACGCCTGGGTGATTTCCGTTGCGGGAAGGGCGCATTGACCATCCCTTTGGCCAAGTATGTGTTTGATGGCAAGGTCTATGCCACTGATGAGCTTTTAAGCGCACGAGAAGACCTTGAAAAGAACCTTGCAGATACACACCTCACCAACACTGTTGTCTACGATCAGAAGGAAGAGGACACAACCGTTGATCCTGAATCCTTGGACGGGGCAATGGTTACCCTGGTTCTCTCCGCTAGCAAAACCAGTAAGCCCGCATTCCTGAAGCGAATTGCCAAGCTGATGAAGCGTGGCTCTTGGGTCGCAATAGTAGAGTGGGCCAAGATCGAAACCGATGACGGACCCGCTCTGGACAAGCGCCTGGACGATGCTGAAGTCGTCGATATCGCCCAGCAGGCAGGATTCCGGTTTACTGAGAAGCGGACCCTCTCCAGTGACTATTACCTGGTTATCCTACGTAAATAGATTTGAAGTCGGCGACTCCGCGATAGCGGTAATCGACCGACCCAAGATGAACGAGTAATGCTGACCAAACGTATCATCCCATGCCTGGACGTGGATGCTGGCCGCGTGGTGAAAGGCGTTTCCTTTGTAGACCTCAAGGACGCTGGAGACCCGGCCGAGCTAGCATCTTTCTATGACAAAGAAGGCGCGGATGAGCTGATATTCCTGGACATCACCGCCAGTTCAGACAATCGCGGCATCATGGAAGAGGTTGTCAAAAAGGTTTCAGAGAACCTCTTCATTCCCCTGACCGTCGGCGGCGGACTCAGCTCCATTGAAGACATCCGGCGGATGCTGGATGCCGGGACCGACAAAATCTCTCTCAACACCGCTGCAGTACATGATTGGTCGCTGGTTGCGGCCGCCTCCAACCGATTCGGCGCCCAGTGCATCGTGGTGGCTGTGGATGCCCGGAGTGTCCCGGAAAACGCTGCTATCCCCAACACCGGTGGCACCTTCACCCTTGACCCGGATTCCCGATGGGAGGTCTACACCCACGGTGGCCGCAAAGCCACGGGTATAGACGCCGTCAAATGGTGCCGACACATGGATGCCGTAGGGGCAGGTGAGCTTCTTCTGACCAGCATGGACTCCGATGGTCACAAGTACGGGTATGACATTGACCTGACCAGCGCAGTCTCTGACTCGGTAT